>JANMME010000953.1:0-11787 GCA_031373015.1 Saprospiraceae bacterium | reverse complement strand
GTGTCCCCGCGTTTGATGGCCTGGCCTTCCGCCACATACCAGCGTTCGATGCGACCGGAAATGGTGGCGTGGACGGTTTGCGGGCGTTGTTCGGGGCGCAAGGTGGTTACCCGGCCATCGGCGCGCACGTTTTGCGTCCAGGGAAGGAACATAAAAACCAGAAACAGTCCCAGCAGCACAGCAAGCAAGCGTCGAAAGGACCAATGCCAGGCCGGTATCCTGGTTTTGCCCATTGCGGTCAATTGCTGCGGATATGCCTTGGATGGCAGGTGATTGTCGGATATGTTGAGCATTTGTTTCCTTAAGTTTGTTACACCAAATTTGAACGGAAAACACGTTCAAAGTCTTTACTTTTTTGGGCTTCTTCAAAGCCCCCATCAAGCACTATTTGGCCTTCTTTCATAATAAGTACCCGATCACAAAGCGCTGCCAAAACGGGATCTTCGGTGACGCAAACGAGCGTCCAGGGCTGTTTTCGGTCGGTCAAAAACTGAGCGATCCCAAGGCGGTCGCGAAAATTGAGCCCGGCCAAAGGCTCTTCCATGACCAGCAAATTGGGTTGAGCCACCACAGATCGCGCTACGAGTATTTTAGTGACAACACTGCGGGGTGTGTTTTTGCCTCCGGATTGCAGCTCTGTGTCCAGGCCTTGCGGACTACTGCGCACAAATTCGTTGAGCCCTACCTTTTCAATAACGTCCAATACTTTTTGCAGCCCGACTTTAGGGTTTCCAAGTGCAATGTTTTCCAGAATAGTGCCCTTGAAAATATCCTCCTGAGAAGAAAGGTCTCCGATGTGTTCGCGAAGGCTTCGCAGGTCGAGGTTTTGCTTGGGAAGACCGTTATACAACAGAGCGCCGGTAAAATCGCGCCGCACTACGGAGAGTATTTGCATCAGGGTGCTTTTCCCTGATGCGTTGTATCCAGCCACCGCCACGCGCTCTCCCGCCTTGATTTTCAGGGAGATATTATTCAAAACCGGGGCATCAGCATCCTGAAACTGATAACTCAGGTTCCTTAGTTCGACTGCTAAAGGCTGTTCCTGTGCACAAAAATCTTCCACGCGCACCCCGCCTTCGCGTTCCAGAGGCAAATCAGCTACCTGCCCCAATTTTTCGGTGGCCGTCAGTACATCATAGCCCGTTTCGTGGAGCACCACTAATTTCTCAACGGACTCGATCACGAAAAAGATAAGTATCTCAGCAGCTACGAATTGACCTATGTTCAACTCGTTTTGCATCACAAGCAGGCTTCCCAAAATCAAAAAACTCCCCAGAGCCAGCACTTTAAATGAAACGCTGCTAATGAATTTGGCCATCAAAACCCGCCAGTGTTTGGAACGGGCTTCCATATACGAGGCGGTAATTTCGTCGGCACGGCGCAGGGGAAAATCGTTTTCACCTGCTAATTTAAAGGTCGTTGCCACGCGCCCAACTTCTTCGAGCCAAAACACCAATTTGTACTTATACTTCGATTCTTGCAAGCTCGTTTGGATGCCTTTCGGCGCCATCCAATAGAATAACAAGAACAATATACCCAGTAAAATAAGAGAAAACGTGAGAAAACTGGCGTGGTAAAACGACAACAGCAACAAACTAAAAACAATTTGCAGGGCTGCGGTGCTTCCGTCAATCAATATTTTGGGCAACCCTTTTTGGAGCGTAATGGTATCAAAAAAACGGTTGACAAGCTCCGGCAGGTGCTCTTTGCGTAGGCTATCGAGATTTAACCTTGGGATACGCAGGGCAAATTCCATGGCCGATTCTGCAAAAATGCGGCGCTGCATGTACTCCATCACCGAAAGTTGCATGATGCGCAGGATGCCCGTGAGCGCAGCGCCCACCAGTACAAAAAGCACGAGCACACCCCAGGAGGCATTGATGCCGCCGCCTGCGATCTGACCGATAATCGCTTGAATACCAAGTGGTAAGGAAAGATTGATGACACCCGCCACCATGGCATACAGCAAAATATAGCGGATCTCCCGGCGGTATTGGCCGAGCAGGCGAAGGAGCCGCCGTTGTGGTGTCAGGGTAGTGGTCGTTGATTCGGGCATGAAGTGTTAACGCGGTTTCATGCCCCAAAACGCAGCATGGGTGGGTTTGTTTAAATCTGAAGGGAAATCAGCCCCCTCCGCGTAATCCGCGTTTCCCTACCTTTGCCCCCCAAATCCAACCCACCCGTGACGCTCCCACAACGCATTGACCTCCTCGCCGAACTCGGCCATTTCATCCGCTCTGGCGGCGACGATGATCTTGACCAGGCCATTCTGCAATCTTACCACGAAAATAAGTGGTTCACCGAAGAAAACTCGCGCAAAGCATTGAATGCCATAGCGAACGAGTTTTTGGACCAGGCCAAACTGGAAGCCTGGGCGGCGCAATACCCGATCTCCAAATCCGATTTCCCGGAAAAAACCGTCGGTTTGGTCATGGCCGGCAACATCCCTTTGGTAGGCTTCCACGACTGGCTTTGCGTTTTCGTATCGGGCCACCGCGCCAAGGTCAAACTGAGCGACAAGGACAAACGCCTGCTCCCGCTTCTGGTGAAAAAAATGGGCAAGTGGGCGCACGAATGCTGGGCTTATACCGAGTTTCTGAGCGAAGGCGACCGACTCACGGATTTTGATATGGTCATCGCGACCGGGAGCAACAACACAGCCCGGTATTTCGAGCAATATTTTGGCAAATACCCGCATATCATCCGGCGAAACCGCAACACCGTGGCCGTACTCAGCGGCATGGAAACCGCAGAAGAGCTCCACGCACTTGGTCAGGATATTTTCTCCTACTTCGGGCTAGGCTGTCGCAATGTGAGCAAGATCTACCTCCCCCACGGTTACGATTTCGACACCCTGCTGGAGCCGCTGCACGAGTACCGAGAGATCATCCACCACGACAAGTACAAAAACAACTTCGACTACAATTTCACGCTGTACATCATGAACGCTGTGCCGCACAAAAACAACGGCTGTCTGCTCCTAAAAGAAGACCCTTCGCTACAAGCACGCATCGCGTCCGTTCACTACGAATATTATGACGACCTACAGGAATTGGACGCACTACTTGCCGCAAAGCGCGATGAAATTCAATGTGTTGTGGGAAAAATAAAGATCAACGGTTTTGCCGTTTTGCCTTTCGGGGAAAGTCAAAAACCTACCTTGAATGATTACCCTGATGGCGTGGATGTGATGCGGTTT
This sequence comes from Saprospiraceae bacterium, assembly GCA_031373015.1. Classification (GTDB taxonomy): domain Bacteria; phylum Bacteroidota; class Bacteroidia; order Chitinophagales; family Saprospiraceae; genus M3007. The sequence continues at coordinate 8,588 of JANMME010000953.1, read as the reverse complement.
TTGACCACATACGTGGGACGAAATTTATTTCGTGCTCGCAATGTCTAGTGGTGGATAAGTTCCTTCTGTTTTAAAAACTTGGCGCTCACGAATTCGTACATCAGCGTTCAATTTCAAGATCAAGATGGTTACTTCAGCAATCTCAGTTTTGGACAAAATTGCCACTCCGAAAAGTTCAAAATGGTCTGTCCAAAAATCTATCCGAGGGTTGAAAAGTCTTACTGGTTTGGCATTATAGACTATAGCTTCGTCATAGCCTTTGTTTCGATTGCAGTGGACGCAAGAATAGGCAAGGTTCTCAATTAAGTTCTCTCCACCGTGTTTGATGGCGCGTATATGGTCCACCTCGCCAGATAGATAAAAGTCATCTTCGTGAACAAGACAATATTCGCACCGAAACTGGGCACGGACAATTACCTCGCGACGAATGGATGCAGAAATTTGAAGCCTCATTGAGGGGTGAGATAATGCCGGGCTCTGGCTTTTATAAGCCGCATAATATGATCGAAGAAGAGGATTTGATCAAGTTCAATCTTTTCTTCTGTAGATATCTCTCTTTCTTTCTCCTTGAAAATTAGTTCTCTAACCCGCTCTTGCAACTTTTCAGAAGGTTTGAAAGATACTATTTGCTCTGGCTTAGGGCCAGTAGCCATGAGTTCGACGGCATCTTGATAATATTCGAGTGAGACCATGTTGCTATAAATTTTCGACACAAAGAAAGTCCTTTTTATAATAAGAGTCAATACTTAGGCAGGAGAAGATGATGTTAGATTCGTGCAATTCGTGGCTACCCTAAATACAATTCCAACCACGCCTTTCCCAAAAAGTCCACCAAATCGCCCGCCGTCAGCGCCTCTTGGCTAAGAGCCATGGCCGCCAAATCGCCCGCCAATCCATGCAAATACACCCCGAGTAACGCTGCCGATTTCGGCGGATACCCTTGTGCCAACAGCCCGGTAATGATCCCCGTCAGCACATCGCCCGCACCGCCCGTGGCCATGCCCGGATTGCCTGTTGTGTTGAACCAACATTCCCCGTCGGGACAAGCGATGGACGTATGCGCTCCTTTCAAGAGGATAAAAACGCCGTGTTCCTGTGCATTTTTTCGCTGTAAGTCATTGCGTTGAAAATCATCTTTAGTTTTCCCAAAAAGTCGCTCGAACTCCTTGGGGTGCGGCGTGAGGATGGAATTTTTTGGCAAAAAATCCCAGCAGCCAGGGTTTTCAGAAAGCAGATTCAAGGCATCGGCATCCAGTACCATCGGCTTGTTGTACGCCTGCAACAGGCCTTGCAAAGCCAACGCTGTTTCAGGTGTTTTGCCGATTCCGGGGCCGACTCCAATAGTCGAATAACCCTGTATATCAGGCACTTCTGCCCAATATTTAGCCCGATGGTCTGCGCTGACCATCGCTTCTGGCACTGCACTTTGCAGTATAATATTCCCAGAACGCGGTGCATGAATGGTCAACAAACCCACCCCTGCACGAAGACAAGCCTGTGCTGACAAGACCGCTGCGCCCATTTTGCCAAAACTTCCTGCTACCAACAGCGCGTGCCCAAAGCTGCCTTTATGCGAAAATTTTGGCCGTGGACGACGAAGTGCAGCGGCTTCATTTTGGGTCAAATAGTGGGAAGAACTTGCAATCTTTTGCTCAAAATGGGGATGCAGTCCAATACTGCCAAAGGCCCACTCCCCCACCCTTTCTGCATTTTCTGGAAAGAAAAAAGCGCGTTTTGGCCTTTCAAAAATGAAGGTTCGGTCGGCGAGTACAACGGTCTCTCCGGGAGTGTGCGCGTCGGCAAACAACCCGCTTGGCAGGTCAATCGCGACGACCTCGTTGGGCATTTGATTCAGATAATCAACCACTTGCGCCCATGCTCCGTCTAATGGGCGGTTCAGACCTGAGCCAAAAAGCGCATCAATGGCCAAGGCATTGGGCGATACCGATGGCAAGTCTTCGGCCCTATTGAACCATTCGACGCTGATATTGTCATGTTTGGGGAGGGCTTCGATTTGTGCATCAAAATCTTCACTACGCTTCGCCGCAAAATCGCACACCAGTACCTTCGCGCTGAACCCAAGCCAGTGCAGCAGCCGGGCCACGGCCACGCCATCGCCGCCGTTGTTGCCTGTACCACAAAAAACAACAACGGGACGTGTGTTGTCCGGGTAGATTTGTAGCAGCCAATCTGTGAACACCTGTGCAGCCCGATTCATCAGTTCAACTGAAGCAATCGGTTCATTTTCAAGGGTAAATGCGTCCCATTCCCGGGTTTGTGCGGCAGAGTATATTTTCATAATAGTAGCCCGGAACTCCGTTCCGGGAAAAATTTCCCCGGAACGGAGTTCCGGGTTACAAGATGCAAAATCAATTTTTTAAGGGCCTAAAAGTAGTCGAATTTGCCAGTGTTTTGGCAGGCCCCGCCGTAGGAATGTTCTTCGCGGAACTGGGCGCAGAAGTCATTAAGATCGAAAACAAAACCACTGGTGGCGATGTGACCCGGGGCTGGAAACAGCCTTCCGAAGACCCAAACTCACCTATTTCGGCCTATTGGTGCAGTGTCAATTGGGGCAAAAAGCATCTTTTACTCGATCTGAACGATCCTTCCGAGCGAGCGATGGCGACGGAAGTCGCCACTACAGCCGATGTGGTTATCTCCAATTTTAAACCCTCTTTTGCTCGCCGAATGGGCGTGGATGCGGACACACTGCGCCATAAAAACCAAGCGCTTATCTACGCCCAACTCAGCTCATACGCCGACCCAGAGGATGAAAGTCCGGCCTTCGACATCGTCCTGCAAGCCGAAGCTGGTTTCCTCTCCATGTGCGGCGAAAAAGGCGGCCCACCCATTCGGATGCCTGTGGCCTTTGTGGATTTGCTGGCGGCACACCAACTCAAAGAATCCATTTTACTCGCCCTGCTCCACCGCGAACGCACGGGCGAGGGAAGCATTGTGACGACTTCGCTCATGGAATCTGCTCTTGCCTCGCTCGCCAATCAGGCCAGTAATTATTTGATGACGGGGCTCATCCCACAGCGGCTGGGTACCAAACACCCAAACATCGCGCCCTACGGCGACACCTTCCTTTGTTCCGACGGACAAACGCTGTTGCTGGCCGTGGGCACGGAGCGACAATTCTCCCTGCTTTGTGTGGTGCTGGGTTTAGAAAATTTGTTGCAAAACATTGATTTTCAAACCAATGCGGAGCGGGTCAAAAACCGGGAAGCGTTAAATGGCATGCTTCAATCTGCTATTTCAAAAATAACGCTTAATGACGCAATGACGCAATTACAAGTTGCAGGGGTCCCCGCTGCTAGGATCCGGGATTTGAAATCGGTGTTTGAAATGGAGGTAGCGCAGGGGATGGTTTTGGAAGAGAAAATGGAGGATGGGGTGATGACGAAGCGAGTGAGGACGGTGGCGTTTAAGATGGGCGGGGCGGAATCAGGCGTTTAACAACGCCAAAATTCCTTTGGCCACCTCGTGCCAAGCTTGGGCAGGGTTTGGAAAATCTGCAATCGGTCGCCCGTCTTTGGGCGTAGCTTGCAAAGTGCCCAGCGAGGTTATATCCCACATACAATAATTCAAAATAATGGGGACAACATGTTTTCCATGCTCATTCATCCGTTGAAACGCCCGGGGGATCTCTTCCTCATTTATGAAATCGGAATCAAGAAAGTTCGCGCTGACCAAGAGAAGTGTTAGGTCGGCATCTTGTAAATTGCTAAGAATTTTTTCCTTCCAATTTTGTCCTGGCAGGATTTTCCGATCTGTCCAGATGCTGATGTCGCCTTTGCGTTCGAGTGGGCCGAGGAATTTATCGAGTTCCTTCATTGCATCCTCGTCTTTGTGCGAGTAGGAGATAAATATTTTTTTAGCAGTCATAGTGGGCTTTTGTAAAATGAAAAATGGTTGCAAATCTATGAACTGCGCTGTACCTTCTGGAACGAATGTTTTTACCTGCCGTGCCTGGCTTTGCATTGCGTCTTGTGCATCCCTCCACCAAACAAAATCCTTGCCATCCAAGGAAACCGCAAAACCTGCCTGCCCATCTTCCAAGTGCAAAAACGACTGAAAAATGCGCCGCATCGCCTCTGCTCGTTTGGGTTGGTTGGCTTGGAGTTCGACCCGAATTTTGTCCTCCCCAATGCGCTCGACCAAGGCTTTGCAATCTTCTGTTTTGAAAAGTAGGCCGTTTTTCCAAAAAATTCGGCCTTCGGCTTTGTTCCCCCAATTAGCTACGAAACGTGCGATATGGCTTTTGGGCAAAAAATCAGGAAACCAAAGCGTGAAAACATGGGTCAGAATTTTATCGGCTTTCAAACCCTCTAAATACTGTGATTTGGAACAGGTATCGGGCAAATATTGCGGCGCAACCAACTGCCCTGTCGGATTTCCTGACTCGTCGCAGTCATCAAAGACCAACTCGAATTCGCGCATTAATTCCACAAAATCAAGCGCATTGGCTTCATCGCACTGCAATGTCTTGCGTACCCAATCCACCCCGAACACGCCATTTTGCAGCTGCACCTCCTGACTCAATATCTGATAAATGCTATCACAAACCCACGCCGGGTGCAGGAATATCCGCTCCTTTAATCGCTGATTGTGAGGATAATATAAAATATCGCCTGTGATGTCGCGGAGGTAAATCTGCACCAAATCCATTTTCGCATCCTCCTCGATGCCACGACATAGTGACTCGAATTCCGAGTATGGCAAATCGGTTTTGCCCGCCTCGGCGAGCCGCCGCACTTTGTCGCGGATATCGCGGTGATAGACTGCGAATTCGTAGTGTGTGAGTTGGCTTTCGAGTTTGTCAAGCAGCCGCTCCTCGAAATCTTCAAAACTGCGCCACCATTTGCGGGTTTCCTGCTGTGGGTTCGTCAAGTGCTCAGCGGCGGCCTCAAGGTCAATATGGTTGTCTAACCATGCCGCGTGCATCTTAAAAGGCGGTTTTTCAAAATCACTCGACACCCTTTGGATACCGTCGCGAGCGCATTTGTTCTGTACCATCATAACAGGTACACGTGGATTGCTTTCGCGGGTGAAGTGCTGAATGTTTTGCAACCACCATTTTTGAGGGGAATGCTCCAATTGCAGGAAAATTGGCTCTGGATCATTGTCAAAATGGACGGGCGTTTCACAATACCCACCTTTATCCGTCTGTGCATCCCAGACCAATGCGTACACCGCATTATGGCTCAGAAACAGCCGATGCGTAGCGTGATAATATTCTTGACCACCGAAATCCCAGAGATTGACCTGTAGATTGCGGCCAGTGGGTTGCCAGCGATCGTTGCGGATACCGTGTGTAGTTGTTTCACCAGATTGGTAAGTACGTTCGCGGAGAAAACGGCTAAGGGAAGTTTTCCCGACAGTGCTATTACCGACGAGGATGAGTTTGATTTCGGTGTTTTGGAATTGGGCTTTTTCGCGTTCGGCGAAGTAGTTGAGGATGGCGGCGTTGCCTCGTTTGACGATTTCGGGGGGTGGGATTGTTATAGGACATGAACCATAGTTAATTTTAACACCTCGTTTCAATAAAGGAATAATAGGAGTTAAATCAGCAACAAGGGTTTGATGAAAATCTATTTCTTGCAAATTAATCAGCCCGCTTAACGGAGCTAGCTCGCTCACCTTAGTATAATAGTCAAAATGTAGGATTTTTAAATTGATTAAATCTTTAAGTGGTGATAAATCAGATACATGTGTAGCACAAGAAAGGTTGAGGAATTCTAGTTTTTTTAAATTCTTTAAAGGTGATAAATCAGATAGGAAATCGTTGTTGCTTAGGTCAAGGAATATTAGATTCGTAAGTTCTGCTAGGGGTGAAATATCGGTAATAGAAAAACTACATTCCGTGTTGTAATAATCATCATACCCATTTAGCCACAATGCTTTTAGATTTTTCAATTGACCAAAAGATTTAGGAATAAATATAATATCATTCATTTGCCCTGCATTAGTTGTTCCTTGGGATTTTGAACCAATTAGAAAATCTCTTTGTCCTGTTAGAAAATCCCTTTGTCGTGCAAACGATAACTCCTCCAACCAAACCAACTCCCCCACCTCTTCTGGCACCTCCGTCAACCCACAATTCCCCAAATCCAACATCCGCGCATCCTCACCCCGAGCCTGCCTGGCTTTATTTTCAGCGATAAGTTTTAGTGCGAGTTCAGACATGGGTAAAATGTGTAGAAGTTTCGCTCACCGCTGCTTTTCCTCCGGCAGTCTGCAGAAATGATAGGAGAGTTTCACCAAAAACAGATAGTAGCCAAAGTAGTCGAGTGATGCGACGCGGGTTTGGTCGAGGTCAGGCAGGTATGAATTGAGTTCTTCAGTGGGGAACCAAAAGACGTTGTCCATGAAGCACACAAATTCTTGATTTGTACCCGGTGCTGGAGGCAGGTAAAATACATTAGAGTAGATTTGGTTTTTGATGCCTTGTATTATGTGTTCAAGTCTCTTGCCGTCGTCGAGGAGGGAACTCAGCACTTCCACAAAATCATGAAAAGGTGTCAACGGAGCCAAAACAATTTCTTTCGGCACAACCCTTTCATTGCTCAAATCCATGTCACAGGTGTTTGACACAATAAGCGCGTGGGCATAAATCTTTTCAAATTTGTCTGCCGCCCCGTCCCAGTTGGGTTGTCGGATTCCCCGCAAAAGGTCGCCTTGAAGGAAATAATCAGGCGTCTTGCCAAGATAAAAGTTCGTGTAGAATTTGCCACTCCATTCGGCGGGCTTCCGGACGCTGTGTTCTTGGAATTGTTCCAATGCCGACAGCAATCGCCCTTTTTCTGACTTTGCAAGATAGTCCGGTAGAAGGCGTAAAATGGTCTTTATCAAAAAGGAAGGTCATGCTCACAGGTTATTTGTCGTGGTGCGCTGTTTGCTGGCAGATTTTAGCAACGCCTTTCTAAAAGCTATGGAAGCCTCCGGTGGGGCGGATTCGCTCCCCTTAAAAACCTCGTTCGCCAATACGACAAGACTTAGGTCGTGCGGCGAGGAGGTTTCCACCGCCACATCTGTTTGCACACCGTCCACTGGTTTGGAGGCGCTATCCCGCTTCCGCCGCGCAGGCTTGCTCTGCAAGTCCTCACGATTGGTCTGTATCGCCACCTGGCGGTAGGCTTTGGAGATGCCAGCGACCGCCTCGTAACAGGCGTTCAGAAAGGCTTCGTCTTGGATGTCGCAGACCAATTCGTTGATGTGGTGCCTGATTTGTTGTGCTCCCATTATCTTCTATTGTGAATAGTGAACCTTGAATACAAAGGTAATGTGAAAATGACATTATGCCCGCTCCAAAACCACCGCATACCCCTGCCCCACCCCAATACACATCGTGCAGAGCGCGTACCGCCCGCCCTTGCGTTGCAACTCACGCGCCGCCGCGAGTACAATACGCGCACCGCTCATGCCCAGGGGATGGCCGAGCGCAATAGCGCCACCATTCGGATTGAGCCGCGGATCATTGTCTGCAATGCCGAGGGTACGGGTGCAGGCGAGCACTTGGGCGGCAAAGGCTTCATTGAGTTCCAGCACATCCATTTGATCGAGCGTAAGCCCTGCCTTTTTCAAGGCATTCAGCGAAGCCGTTACTGGCCCAATGCCCATGATGCGCGGTTCTACGCCCACTACGGCGGAACTTACGATTCGGGCAATCGGCTTTAAGTTATTGATCTTCAAGCCATTGTCGGAGGAAATCAGCAAGGCCGCTGCTCCGTCATTCAGGCCGGAGGCATTGCCCGCCGTGACCGAGCCGTCTTTTTTGAAGGCTGCTTTGAGTTTGGCCAGCACTTCCAACGTCGTGTCGGGTTTGATGAATTCATCGTGTTCCACGAGCATCGTTTCACCCTTTCCTTTGGGTACAGGAACGGGCGCAATTTCCTCGGCCAAACGACCTTCTGCTCGCGCTTTGGCGGCTTTCTGCTGACTCCAAAGGGCGAACTGATCCTGGTCTTCGCGACTGATCCCGTGTTGTTCCACCAGGTTTTCGGCGGTCATGCCCATTGCATCGGTGCCATACATGGCCTGCATTTTTGGGTTGACAAAGCGCCAGCCAAAGCTTGAATCGAACATTTGGGCATCGGTGCCAAAGGGCTTGCTGGTCTTGCTGATCACCCAGGGAGCACGCGTCATGCCTTCCACACCGCCGGCGATAAAAAGATCGCCATCCCCTGACGTTACAGCACGGTGCGCCTGAATAACGGCTGACATCCCACTGGCACACAGACGATTAATTGTTTCACCCGGTACCGTGATCGGTAAGCCTGCGAGTAGTAACGCCATACGTGCCACGTTGCGGTTGTCTTCGCCAGCCTGGTTGGCGCAGCCAAGTATGACATCTGAAATGGCCGTCGGATCAAGGTCCGGGTGGCGTTCCATCAGTTTTTGCAGCACGTGGGCAGCCAGATCGTCTGTGCGGATGGGAGCAAGCATTCCGCCAAAATTGCCGATGGGTGTGCGGATGCCGTCAACGAGGTAGGTCATTCAGTGGATGAATGCGGGTGAAGGATTTTCAGGGATTTGAGAGGGGATGGAACACGGATGACACAGATGAGACACGGATTAACACAGAT
>JANMME010000932.1:0-3656 GCA_031373015.1 Saprospiraceae bacterium | reverse complement strand
TCACAGTTTCGCTTTGATACATCTCAATCGTGCGCACAGGAGCGAAACAGCAGGCTTTTTTAATCCTTTTTACTTGCCATTGCCCTTTTATCCGCCATAGTTTTAACGGAGGCGGGAGGTCGAGGCAAGTTTTTAATCGCTTCGACCAACTCCCTTACTTGCAGCAGTTTTGTGAAAAGTTTACCAGTCCCTGAATGGGGGTGGGTGGTTGTTGTTTTTATTTTTCATGTCTAAACATTTGCCAAAAATGAAACAAATCTTCAATTTAACGCTCCAACGCTCCAACGCTCCAAACGCCAAAACGAATAAACCAAGGAAGCTAGCCCTGGTTTTCGTATTTGCCTTGTTCTTTGGGATGCATTCTTTCACCTATGCACAACCTTGCAACCTGTTCGCAAACTTCTCATTTACAGTTTCGGGATGTGATGTGTCATTTCATCCTTATAGTAATGGGCCGCAAATGGCACATTTCTGGACATTTAGCACCACGGGTGTCGGTTTAACCTCATCTTCAAATCTTGCTACTCCCATTCATACTTTTGGCGCTTCAACTTCGGGAATAAGGACTGTTACCCACACCGTTACGATTGCTGGAACAATGTACACCTGTTCGCGACAGATACAAGTTGATTGCCACACAGGGTGTGATGACAGTGTCTTTAGTTATGAAGTCAATGGCTGTTCAGTTACATTTTATGGAGTAGCTTCAAGTGGCCAATTTTGGGACTTTGGTGATGGCAACATTTCGGGCCTTACTAATCCAACTCATACATATACTACCAACGGTGACTACACAGTCTCCTATTCAGTTGGTGGCGGAGAAGTTTGTCAGAAAACAATTCGTGTTTCGTGTGGCAGTACACAAACCTGCTGTACTGCGGCGTTTACAGGAGAAGTAAAAAGAGAATGTAGCAAATTGGTACTGTCTCTGAATGCTGAATGCACGGGGAATGGTTCGCACCAATGGATTATCACGCCCAATGTACCGAACGCTTGCATGACTTTGGCCAATTTCGTTCAAGGGGCTCCTGTGCAGGGTATGATTCAAGTCACTAATATCAATACTTGCATCGTAGATAGTTTGAAGGTTACGCATAGGTTCATCTGCCCAAACAGCACAGTTCATTTTGAAACACGGACCTTGCCTATATCCGATGAGGGCATTTTCATTGGAAAAGACGCTGCCACTACGCCATTGACGGACTATAATTGTGTGCTGCCTGGCGCACTTTACAATGGCGCCTGCACGGTCTATTCCAGCGGCATTGTCACGGTTAATAAGGATTTCACTTTTTCATCTGCGAATGTTCGCGTAGAGCCGGGCATGTCGGGCTTTGATGTAACCAAAAATTTTACGCTTGACCAAAATACACTTGTGAGCGGCAACTCCGAACCGGAGTGTAACTGCCTATGGCGGGGCATTTATGTGTATGGGGCAGTCACCATGACCACGGACTCTGATGCGTCCATACAAGACGCGCTTTATGCCATCCGTGCTGGCTACAAAAATAAACTGAGCATCAAAAAAACATTGCTTGCAAAGAATTTTGTTGGAATTCGTGGGACAGACGGACATTTTAATCTGTTGGCTTTTGAAGAGAATCGGTTTGACGGTTCAGGCCCGTTAAAAGACATCTGTAGTTTGGAACCGCTCAATGATCTGATTAATACGCCGTTAAGATTGAACTGGTGCGAAGCGCCTGTTCAATATAGCCCTGGCAGAGGATTTGCCGGTATGTATTTAAGAGAGGCAGGAGTTGTTGATTTGCTGCCACTTGCCTATGTAGCACAAAATTTGTTTTACAATCTGGCCGTTGGCATTTATGCTAAAGATGCCGAACTAAGAATACTGCAAAATAGCCGATTTAAAGATATAATTCCAATACCATCGGCGTATGAGTCGGAAGGAGGGATGGCAATTAGATATGTTGATTCAGATAATAAGGGGGCTAATGGTTTTCGCATGAATGGAAATGGAAAGTTTTTCGGATTGGCTCCGGATTTTGACAATTGTACATTTGGGGTTTACCTTTCTACAAGTGTATCCGGGGATGTTAATTCTGGAACAAGAATAGGTGTAAGTGAGTGCAGGTTTTTGAAAGCCCAAATTGGAGTGCTTATGGAAAACATTTGTTTGTTAAATGGGGTGTTTACAGGAAATAAGAAAGATCACGAGTGGCGTGGTGTTTGGAATAATTATATCGAGGTCAATCCTACTACGGGAGACCAGTATGTTGTTGCATTATCAACTCCCAAAGCTGGGATTGCAGTTGCGGACTTTAACCCTTCACAGTCGGCCCCTGAAATATGGCAAAACACAATAGATGTAAATCAGGATAATATTTGTGGGGCATCCTTTGGGATAAGAGCCTGGGGCCTAACGTTTTTAAGCCCATTACTAAGCCAAGTTGATATTAACAAAAACAGGATTAATCTTAATGCAGGCTTTTCGGGCATAAATATTGCTCTTTATGATGGTGCTTGGATCCACGACAACAGTAATGCCGCATTTCCAGGCGCAGGGATTTTCTTAAATTATCAACACTTCCATCAAATTCAGGATTGTCAAAATCAAGTTGATTTTAGTACGGGGATTTCATTAAATACCGGCAAAAGAAACCTTGTTGGATGCAATGATGTATTGTCTGCATTACCGGGTAATCAGGATCTACGGGTGATAGGTCAAACGGATGGCACTTACGTACAAAATAATTTAAACGGCGGAAGGTTCGGCGCCATTATGGCTGGTGGCTTCAGTACAGAGCGCTTTGCCTGTAATACCATGAGTGGTTACGCAGAAAACGGGCTTTTTCTTTATGGAAATACCAATTTTGGGCCGCAAGGAACACCCTTTACCATGACACATGGCAACAAGTGGGTGAATAGCAATCCAGTCATAACGGATGCTTTTATTCAGCCCCCAGCTAACCCAATTTTTTCGCCTTTCTATGTTACAACGCGTCCGTGGGAAAATCCAACTACTAATACACTTCCCAATACCTGGTTTTTTGCAAATGTTCCCAACGCCGTTGATCCGACTTGTTATTATGAATGCCCGATAACGGCACCTCAAGCATTTGAATCGGAACTTGCTTTCGGAGATACGGCAATAGCGGAAAGAACGCTTATATACCAAAGTTACCCGGAAGCAAACGAATGGATAAACGAGCGAAACTTGCTTGAAAAACTGACCTTAAGCCCTGAATTGAGCACCATCAGCACCGTAATGGCAGATTTTATGGAAAGTCATGGGCAAACGGCCATGGGACAACTGGTCGCAGTGAATAGCGCAATGAGTAGTTTATTTGTATTGAGTGAAATAAAGCAAAGTGCATTAGCCTCCATTACTCAAACAACTAAAGAAATTTTGAGCCAGTTGTTTTATCTCGATTCATTAGCGGGTACTGCGCTTACCCTATCGCAATTAGAAGTTAATTTGGTCCAACATGACAGTTTGAATATACTATTAGAAAGCATTGAAACAGAAGCCAATTCACTTACTCATAATATTAGCCGTATCCCCTCAAAAAGTCCGGGAAATACCCGGATAAATTACAGTTGCCAAAGACGGCATTTTATATTGTTTAGTAATTCGGTCATGAATAAAATCAAAGGCAGAAATTCCGAGTTTAATAGCGGTTTCGATAATAGACATA
>JANMME010000898.1:0-1991 GCA_031373015.1 Saprospiraceae bacterium | reverse complement strand
TCATGACCAAGAAAACTGACCCTGAAACGGGCGCGCCCGTTCAGAAAGACAGTCTTGGCAATTTGATCTATGAGCTAATGGACACCACCACCACGGCGCTCCGCGACAACTACAAACGCCCTGAAGTGTACAACTTCCTGGACGGTGACAAGGAGTCGAGCGTAGAATACCGCTATGGTGTGAGCACGCTCATCAGCGACAAGGCTCGCGTCATCAAAGGTGGCTCTTGGGCTGACCGTGCATTCTGGCTTTCTCCTGGTGCCCGTCGTTTCCTCGAAGAAGACAAAGCCAGCAGGACCGTTGGTTTCCGTTGCGCCATGATTCGCAAAGGTGCTGTAACCGGCAATGGCGACAAAGATGGTAACCACTTCAAAGGACGGCGCAAAAAGCAAAACCGTCGCTACGATTAATTTCGCAGCCAAATCTTTTATACAAAAACGGGGGCGCGATTCGCGTCCCCGTTTTTTATTGGATAAAACGGAACATGATAAAACCCGCTGCCGCAGCATCGAATAACTATTGGCTTCGCTCAGGGCTACTTTCCTTCTCGGAAAAAGTAGCTGCCATGACATTCAACCTCGGCACAGCCATGCTGTTGCTGCGATTGCTGACCAAACAAGCATTTGCGGCTTGGGGCATTTTTATCCTCCTGACTTATTTTGTTGAAATGGGGCGGAGCGGGCTTTTGCAAAACGGATTGGTGCGCACCTTGGCCACGAGAAAGGACGACGTGGCCGAGCAAGCCAACATCATCACAGCAGCGCTCGTGTTGAACATTTCTTTCTCCATCTTTTCCAACCTGATTATTTGGCTTTGTGCTGATTGGATTTGCCAACAATATCAAGTGCCGCTAGTGGCCGAGATGATCCCAATATATTTCCTGGCCAATCTTTTGATGGCGTTTTGTACGCATAGCTACTTTGTTCAGCAAGCTAATTTCGAGTTTCGGGGCGTGTTTTGGACTTCGTTTTTTTATCGGGGTATTCCGTTTGCCTGGGTTTTTTGGTGCTGGGCCACAGGCAGCACCGTAATACTGTGGCAATTTAGCGTGGCTGTTTTTGCGGGCGTTTCCTTGGCGGCCTTGGCTGCTTGGTGGTATGCGCGGCCATACTTGTTTTTTGCCAAAAAACTTGACTTTAAATGGTTTATGAACTTGGCGAGTTACGGGAAGTTTGTTTTGGGCACCAATTTGAGTACGATGTTTTACAAAAGCATTGACAAGCTCACGCTGGGCCAATTAATCGGTCCGGCGGCCTTTGCAGTCTACGATGCGGCAGCTCGGGTGACGCAATTGGTAGAAGCCCCCGCCTATAGCATAGCGGCAGTGGTATTCCCAAAAAGCGCGGAAAAGATGGCTTTGGAAGGCCCTACAGGCGTGAAAAACCTATACGAACGGAGCGTTGGTGCGACTTTAGCAGTGATCGTGCCCTTCGTACTTTTCGTACTCGTGTTTGCCGAGCCGATCATCCGGGTTTTTGCTGGTAGCCAGTATATGGAATCAGCAAATGTGCTGCGGCTGACGGCGTTCTTTGGGCTGTTCATGCCATTTGCGGTTCAATTCGGGACAGTGCTGGATTCAACCGGAAGACCTAGGGTGAATCTTGCCTATACGTTCTTTACAGCCTTGCTCAACCTCTTACTTAGCTATCTCTTTATCCAAAAATTTGGCTTGTTTGGTGCGGCTTATGCCACGCTTACGGGTTATGCTTTGAGCTTTGTGCTGATGCAACACTATTTGCGCAAGGAATTCAAAGTCAATGCTTTAAGGGCGTTTATGCATGTGCCAGAATTCTATCGAATCGGCTGGCAGCTGCTGAAAAAGCGATCCCTAAAATAGCGATTGGCAGCAATAGGAAGGGACACCTCGGAGGTCTTTGAAGACCTCCGAGGTGTCCCTCCTTATTGCCGCCAAACGCTTGCTCGGCCTTATCCCCTTATCACTCCACCACCACTTTCCGCACATACCGTACACCATCAAGCTCGATCTGCAA
>JANMME010000883.1:0-2621 GCA_031373015.1 Saprospiraceae bacterium | reverse complement strand
AACCGGGGTAGTTCATTTTCTCTTTTGGCTGTGAATAATAGCCTCCTTTGGGCCGAAAATGCTCCACGTCGCCGTGGCTGATATGACCGACTTTGCTTTCGCAAAAGCAGCACTTGTCGTGCTGCGCTATGGCTAAGGCCGATTTTACACTCGCATCGCCATAAATTTTATTTTCGAACTTAAACCTAAGTTTGCCCTCGTCGGCCTGACTTTCGAGCAAGTGTGTAGCAACCAAGGATTTGTTGGCAGGGTTTCCATCTTCCAAAATTGGGGGCACAGAAACTGTGCTTTTGTCAATCTTGACCATAGGATTAGGCTGGCTCGGATGCTTCAAGTTTCTTTAAATGCTCAATCATCCGCTTACCAAGCGAGGATTCCTCTGGCGGGACGATGTCGAACGAGGATTCTAATTCGGCCAATTCGGCCTCTTCTTTTTCCGTCCGGGTATCCTTCCGAATTAGGCTGCGGCGACGTTCCATATTCTTGTCCGCATCTGCGCTGAGCGTTGTATCCAATCCAAAAAGATCGCTAGTAAGAATTTGGTCAATGCGCCATTTTTGAACCACCTTGGGGTCGTTATTCACCACCACCTCTTCGCCTTTACGTTCGAGCAGAATAATATTCGCCCCGGCGTCAGCGGCGGCCTGCACCACCAAAGGGCTATGTGCGGTAACGACAAATTGTGTTTTTTCAAAAATACCGCTCAAAAAGCCAATCATCTTGCGTTGAAACCGAGGATGCAAATGCAGGTCAATCTCGTCAACCAGGCACACAGCTGGCTCAGCCAAAGGATTGGCGCTATCAGGATAACGCTCATAAAGCCCACGCGCAAAATCTACCATCCAGGCCAGCAAAGTTTTGTAGCCAAGGCTGAGTTGGTGTAGTGGCACCCAGCCGTAGTTGGTTTTGCACAACACAGTGATTTTCTTGCTGTTGTTCCCATTCGTCTCGATTTTGATGTCGCTGATTTCGCCTTTGAAAAGACGGAGCAGCAAGGATTTTACTTGGTCAAAACGATTGGTTTGAGCCTTGTCTTTCAGAGAAAGGTAGTCAGCTTGAGCTAGCCATTCTTCGGAGTTTATGAGAGGTTGGTTTTCATCCACAATGCTTCCAATAGCCGAACGTTGTTCATCGGTAATAGCACCAAGCCCAATGCGGCGCGACGCTCCGAAAGCGAAGAGTGGCAGTTGGGATAGTTGGAAATGACCAGAAGCTCTAGGTGGTTTTAGCCAACTAAACACTGATAAAATCTTTAATAATTCAGGAGAATGCCCCTCTTCAAGATACTGGATGAGCGAATATTCAATTGCGGGTTTCTTGTCACTTCGAAAAAAATAACCTCTATCGGAAGTAGTGTAATCTATAATCTCTGCCAATCCCCTCAATACGGTCGTCTTGCCCGTCCCATTATCTCCCAAAATCAAATTCCACATACTCGCATTTCCATCCCTATCCGTAAAATCTACCGTCTGCTTATTGCCAAAGCAGCGGACATTTTCCAGCGAAATACTTTTGAAATAGACGTGCATATCAATCTTATTTACAGGCAAAAATAACGCAAAAGCAAGATATTTTACCCATAAAAGTGAAACAACTCAAATTACCTTCGCCCTAGCACTTCTCCCCCTCGAACCTTCTAAACCACCTCCATCATGCAACAAAACAAAACCTCCCGCCGCGACTTCCTAAAAACCACGACCGTCCTCACCGGCGGGGCCATGCTCTCCGGCCTCCCGCTCGCGCAAGCAGCCCACAGTCTCGTGGACGATACGATCAAAATCGCGCTCATCGGCTGCGGCGGGCGCGGAACGGGTGCTGCGGTGCAAGCTCTGCTTACAAAGCAAAACGTGAAACTGGTCGCCATGGCCGATGCCTTTCGCAACAAGGTGGACGAAGCCTACAAAAACATCACCTCAGATGACCTGCAAGAAATTGAAGGGGTGCCCGGCTCGGTAAAAAGTCGCGTAGATGTGCCCGAGGAGCGCAAGTTCGTCGGTTTCGATGCCTACAAAAAAGCCATTGCTTTGGCAGATGTGGTCATTTTGGCCACCCCTCCGGGCTTCCGCCCCATTCATTTTGAAGAGGCCGTGAAGCAAGGCAAACAAATCTTTATGGAGAAGCCTGTGGCGGTAGACGGTCCGGGTATTCGACGGGTTTTGGCCGCCGCCGAAGAAGCCAAGCGCAAAAAACTCAACGTCGTGGTCGGACTCCAACGCCATTACCAAACCATTTACCGTCAATGGATTGATAAAATCCACGACGGCGCTATCGGGGACATCATCACCTCACGGGTGTATTGGAACATGGGCGCGCTTTGGATTCGCCCCCGCAAAAAAGACCAGACCGAAATGCAATACCAGATGGACAACTGGTACTATTTCAACTGGTTGTGCGGCGACCATATCGTAGAACAGCACGTCCACAACCTCGACGTGAGCAACTGGGCAAAGCAGGCCTATCCCATTCGCGCTCAAGGTTCCGGCGGTCGGCAAGTGCGCATCGGAAAGGAGACCGGGGAGATTTTTGACCACCACACCGTTGAGTTTGAATACGCCGACGGTTCGCGGATGTTCAGTCAATGCCGCCAAATACCTGGTACCAAGGACAGCGTGACGGAGGGT
>JANMME010000878.1:0-8055 GCA_031373015.1 Saprospiraceae bacterium | reverse complement strand
CCTGCACAAAAACGGCAGGCAGGCTCCTTTCACTATTCAAAATCGTACAAATTTGTTAGGTCAGTAATAAAACGACCTCTTTTGAGCGGTTCTTGGAACGTCCTTAGTCAACATCCCACCACAATGCCGTGCCACCGTTATCGGGGCCTCCGAGGCATTGAACAGCCTTTTCAACTTCAACTTTGTTGGTTTGGAATTCTCCAGCAGGGAAGTTGATGCGCTTAATGAATTTGTCGGTATTAATTTTACCGCCCGAGTTGTTGACAACCACCGGGAAAAGTTTGGGATAGCCCGTACGGCGCACCTCCGACCAGGCTTCTTGCCCGTCCGGGTACATCGAGATCCATTTTTGGGTAATGATCTTTTCCAGTTTAGCATCAAAACTAGCCGCGTCATCCCATTTTATGGTGGCATTGCTTGCGTTTGCAATATTGTTCGCAGCGTTTACAGGATCCACATACGAGATCGGAGTGCTGGCGCCGTCTGTCAAATAGGTTGTTGCATCCAGCCCGTACTGAGCGAAAGACGTTGTTACGCCCATTTCGTACATATCTTTTGCACTACCCCCCATGCTCCAGCCCCGAGCAGCACCTTCAGCCCGAAGGAAAAAGACTTCGGCAGCGGTCATGAGCTGAACTTTGCCCAAATCAACCAAAGAAGAAAAGCCCTCATAGTCGCTTTTGGCAGCAATGGCAATGCCTTGACGAATACCCTTATACTGAGCAGGTACTACGGTCGAGAAATTAAAGTACTTGCCCAGGCGGGGGTCATTGTAGCCTTTGAGGATACTTTCCATAGGCGCGCCCATGCGAATGTCGTTCCAGGCATTGTCCATCACGTTGAGCGGGTGGGTGATACCGGCATCGCTGGTGACGAGGAAATTGTCATCGTTGCTGATGATGACGCCCAGCGGGTGACTGATGGCCTTTTCGCCTTCTGTTTTGGCACGTGCAGGATCAACTTTTGAAATGCGGATGGCAAGGCGGAGGCGCAAGGAATTGGCAAAACGCACCCATTTGGAATAGTCGCCACCGTACACAAGGTCGAAATTGGTGAATGACTTGCGAGCGCTCGCGTCTTGTGCAAGGGGGGTCAGCGTAGCTACTGCGGCGTCGAGGTCCTTGAAAAATGCATCGTAAGCCACGTCCTGGCAGTCATATTCCACGCCGCCGCCGGCCGTCAGTTTGCCAAATTTGGTGTAAATGATCGGACCATAAATATCGCTGATGCGGTGCATGGCCTCCACTTTGCAAATTTTTGACCAGGCGATAAACTCCGGAAATTCCGTCCCGGCATTGCGTTCTGCTTCCAACAGCGGAGACATTACATTGCTATAAGCCACATTCCAGGGCCAGGTGTTCCAACCGTCCACGAGGTCATAGTTCATGTTGTTGGAGTTGCCACGGAAGGGCGTTGGAGGCATCATATAGCCAGAGTACACATCACCGATGAGGTTTTGCTGCAATTGGGTGACCCAGGCAGGCGTGTAGGAATAGATGTTTTGAAGCACCCCTTTGAAAGGCTCGCCTACGAGCTTATAGTCAACGGACAGCTGGTCATTGGAGATGCCATAAGGGTCTTTGTTGATTTCCTCAAAGTCCTTCGTACAGCTGTTGAAGGACAGCACCGCAACAATTGCTGCAGCTATGAGGCTGGAAAAAATGAGAATTTTCTTTTTCATATTCAAAGATTTGGAAACAATGTTCATCAGATGAGCATTGCAATTTTGTAGAAATGAATCTGATTAGAACGTGAGGTTTAAGTTCAAGCCGAGGCTGCGAGTAGCAGGAGCTGCGAACGAATCCACGCCTTGAAGGCCAGTACCGGTAGACATGGAAACCTCCGGATCGAAAGGTGCGTCTTTTGTAAGGAAGAACAGATTGCGGCCCACCAAAGAAATTTGAACTGCGGAGAAACATTTAGATTTGCTCACCAAAGACTTAGGAAACGAATAGCCCACCGAAAGCTCGCGCAAGCGGATATTGGTTGCGTCATACACATAGTTTTCTGTGAAACCTGCGCGTCCACCCACGGCTTGGAACCAAGTCTGGGCGTCAATTTTGCCAGCTGCCGAGCCATCAGTGCGTACCGCGCCCACATCTATGCCGCCATTGTTGCGAGCGTCAGCAGAGGCTTGTGAAACGCCGATCTCATCTATCATTGCTTGCGTGATAGACATCACTTCACCGCCAAAGCGGCCATCAATCAGGAATCCAACGGTAAAGTTATAGAGATGAATCGTGTTGTTCCAGCCGAGCATAAAGTCAGGGTTTGGATTGCCCACGATGTCAAAGTCGCCCGAAAGCGGCTTGTTGTCTGCTCCCACCACGATGCTGCCATCTTCGCTGCGCACGAATTTTTTGCCCAGGATATCGCCGAATTCACCGCCTTCTTTGATGACCATCGCGTAGTTGTTTACGCCTGCACCAGAGATCGTGAAGATCCCGTCACTGAGGCGATCGTCCAATTTCACCACTTTGTTGACGTTGCGGGTAAAGACCAGGCTGGTGTTCCATTCGAATTTGCTGGAGCGTACTGGCGTGTAATTAACGGCTGCTTCAATACCGCTGTTCTGGATATCCCCTGCATTGATAATGTACTGGGTGAAGCCGGAACCAAAGGGCGCCGCAATGGAAAGGCGCTGGTTGGTGGTGTTCGATTTGTAGAAGGTAATATCGAATCCAAGGCGATTGTGCAGCGTGCGGAGGTCAAGTCCAGCTTCCATAGAAGTGGAAAGTTCAGGTTTTAGCTCCGTGCCGGGCAAAGGGCGAACCGTGTTCACTTGCAGGCCGTTCACCGAACTGATTGAATTTAAAGGATACGTGTCATACGACGAAACGCCATTGCCCACTTGTGCGTAGGAGAGGCGAACTTTTGCAAAATCAATACCGCGCATCGTGAACATTTCCGAAAGAATGCCCGTAAGACCAACAGAAGGATAGAAGAACGAAGTGTTGTCCGTGTAGGCGAGCGTGGAAGACCAGTCGTTACGGCCCGTTACGTCGAGGTAAACCATGCTCTTGAAACCCACTTGAGCGCTGGCAAACACAGACTGCAGCTGTTGGCGTGTGAGGCCTTCTGAAATACTTGCACCTGGCTGTTTGATGTTCTGAAGGCTGAACAAATTTGCAAAACGCAAGTCAGCCCCTTTGGAATCAAAGAATTGCGTGCCAAGTCGCGTATCATAGATACTGGTACCAATTACAGCATTGAATCCGATGTTATCAGAAGGACGGTCAATGATGAATAAAGCATCGCCGTAGCTGGAGCTGCCTTCGTTTTTCGACAAGATGTAGCGGCCGTTTGCGTCAGCAAGCGTCGTTTGCGTGGAAGCATACGCTTTCAGATCGTTCTTGTCATAAGTCTTGTCGGCAGAACCACGCAATTGGAAGCTGAGCCAGTTGTTGAATTTCCACATACCAGACACCATGGCCATCATTCGGTCGCGCGAGTCTTCGCGTGGCACACGGTTGAGGATCCAATAAGGGTTTTGCTGGTTGTCCTGATCTGCTACCCAGTTTTGTACGTTGGTGTTGCGGGCAGAAGAAAAGGTTTCAAAATTGTCCTTATAACTCTGGAAATCAAGCCCGCGTGGGAAGAAATACAGACCCGTGAGCGGATTGTAGTAAAGCCCGGAAGTTTGCCGGTTTTTACCGTTCTGGTGTACGTAGTTGAGGTTTGCGCTAAGATTCAGTTTGTTCTTAAAGAAATTGGCGGTCTCTCTAAAATTCAGGTTGTAGCGCTGAAGTGTACTTGTCGGGATAATGCCTTTGGAGCCTGTGTGTGCAAAAGAAAAATAAGACTGCGCTGTGGCGTTGCCCCCTGTTAACGACAAGGAATTGATCGCCGTTGTACCCGTTTGGAAAAAATCCTTCACATGGTCAGGGCTAGTTGCTCGACCACCCCAGCTGTCAAGCGCGCCGGCTGCGGTTTGCCCATAAGAGAATTGAAGTTCAGGCAACTCAATGGGATTCTCTGTGGTAAAATTAGAAGAGAAATTTACCTTAGTAACGCCTTCTTTGCCTTTTTTCGTAGTGATCAGGATTACGCCATTGGCGGCTTGAGAACCATACAACGCAGCTGCAGAGGCGCCTTTTAATACGGTAGAGCTCTCGATATCCTCTGGGTTGAGGTTCGAAATAGCGTCGCCGCCGTCGCCACCCGGCGAACCGGAGCCAGCAGACTGCCCCCAGATATCACTGGGCTGAGCTGGGGAGTAGTTGAACATCGGGATACCATCCAGGACATACAATACATTGTTGTCGCGGGTAGATTTGCTGCCCCTCAGAACAACCTTGGTCGAGCCGCCTACTCCGGAGCCGCTCCGGTTGACCTGCAAACCGGCAACCTTACCCGAAAGGGAATTGACGAAGCTGGGGTCTTTCACACGAATCAGTTCTTCATTACTGATCTCTGTGGTAGCATAACTCAAAGATTTTTTCTCGCGAGAAATGCCCAGTGCTGTTACCACCACCTCATCAAGCACGGAGCCTGCTGCCATAGCGATATTAACAGTCGTATTTCCGCCCATCGGCATCCGGGTTGTTTCGTAGCCTACATAAGAGGCTGTGAGCGTACCCGAAGTACTGCTAACCGTGAGGCGGAAGTTGCCATCCGCGTCAGTCAGGGTACTGTTGCGCGTACCCGCCTCGTTAACGGTAACCCCGATGAGAGGTTCACTTGTGGCACTGTCCGTCACCTTGCCCGAGACGGCCTGTGCCAACACCTGCCCGCTAAAAGCGAGACAAAGGAGCAGCAAGGGAATCTTAAAAAGCCCCCTGTCAGACAATTTTGTGAAAAAGAGTTTCATACAAAATGAGTTGTTTAGTGAAAAATTAAAGATCAAATTTGTCAAGAAGTTTTTTCAATCATGGTCTTAGGAACGTGCGCGAAATAACATGCGCATTTTGGCCGTCTTGTTTTCCGCCATGCAGCGTTGCACGTCGGTTACAGAGCCCCACTATGCGCCCTCCTCGCGCCTTGCCTGACGAAAAACCGACTGCCCAAATGTGCATGTTATTTCGCGCACGTTCCTTATCCAAGCGACGCAAGGTTTATTTTTGACTTAACCTTTCCAACGCACAAAAGCCTCCATTGCTTCATATTCAGCAAGACCGAGTGCCCGGTACATCATCGCCGATTCGCGGTTTCGGTCTTCTGCGCGCTGCCAGAACTCACGGTTGTCGTCGCCTGGGAATGGCGGGCGATCTTTTTGGCTCTGGTGCATAAATATGGCTTGGCGTTTTTTGCGGAGTTGTTGGGGGCTCATAGGAACTGCCATTTCGATCTCATGGACTGCCCACTCATGCCAGGCGCCCCGGTACATCCAAAGCCAGCAATCTTTCATCCAGGCAGTATTTTTTAATCGGCGGAATGCTTCAAAAATAGCGTCCAGACAAACGCGGTGTGTGCCATGTGGGTCTGCCAGATCGCCTGCGGCATATACTTGATGTGGTTTTATTCGCTCGATCAATTCAGAAATGACTTGAATATCAGCTTCGCCCAGAGGTAATTTGCGCGTGGCACCTGTTTCGTAAAACGGCATGTCCAGGAAGTGAATATGATCATCTGCAAGCCCGGTGAACCGCGCGCCTCCCCGGGCTTCTCCCCGGCGAATGAGTCCCTTGATGTTGCGTACTTCAGGGATATCAAGTTCCGCTGCACCCTTTGTATTTAGAAAATGGATGACTTTTTTATAGAGTTGGCGGTTCTCTTCGGTGAGCGCATTCTGGGTTTCCCCGAATTCGAGCATAAACTCGGCATAGCGCAGGGCGTCAAAATCATGCACCGCAATGTTGCCGGAAGTCTGGTAGGCTACATGGATGTCGTGGCCTTGGTCAACGAGTCGTTGGAAGGTGCCGCCCATTGAAATCACATCGTCATCAGGGTGTGGGCTGAACAGGATGATACGCTTGCGTGCTGGCTTGGCACGTTCGGGTCGGTGCGAGTCATCGGCATTGGGTTTCCCGCCGGGCCAACCCGTGATGGTGCGTTGCAAGCGGTTAAAGATGCGGATATTGAGTTCATAAGAATTGGCTTCTTCGATGATCAGATCGCTCAACCCATGCTCATTGTAGTCTTCATCAGTGAGTTTCAGGATGGGTTTCCCTGTTTTTTGAGCGAGCCAAACGACTGCTTTGCAAATCAGATCTTCGTTCCAGTCACAAATTCCCGCCAACCAGGGAGATTTCATTTTGGTCAGTTCTTCTGAGGCACTTTTATCCAGAATGACTTTTGTATTGGGGTGTTTTTGCAAAAAAGAAGCCGGCACGGAGTGCGTGATGTCCCCTTCAATGGCTTGTTGGATAATATGTGCCTTGTGCTGTCCAAAAGCAAGAAGGTATATGGTGCGTGCCTTAAAAATACTGCCCACACCCATAGTAATGGCGCGATAGGGCACATCGTCTTCGCTTTGAAAGTCCCTCGCTGCATCGTGCCGGGTAAGGTGGTCGAGGCGCACCATCCGGGTAGGGGAAGTTTCCCATGCCCCTGGCTCATTAAATCCGATATGCCCCGTGCGCCCAATGCCCAACAATTGAATGTCTATGCCACCTGCCAGATCAATCAGTTTTTCGTACTGCTCGCAATAGGCGGCCACATTTTCCATGGGTAAAGTGCCATCTGGGATATGAATATTTCCAGGAGGAATATCTATGTGGTCAAATAGGTATTCATGCATGAACCGCCAGTAGCTTTGACGGGCCTCTTTGGGCATGGGGTAATACTCGTCCAGGTTGAACGTAATGACATTATGGAAGCTCAATCCGTCCTCTTTATGTAGGCGGACGAGTTCTTCATAAACTTTAATGGGGGTGCTACCGGTGGCCAGGCCCAGTACAATTCGGTCTCCATCTTGCTGTTTTTGCCGGATCGCCAGTGCAATACTTTTGGCGATGTGCCTAGATGCTTCCAAGGGGTCATTCCAAATCTTGACGGGGAGCTTTTCGAAGATTTTAAGCTCGTATTTCAGGTAGTCTACAGATTCTTTATCCTTGATATTCATTGCGTTGTAAAACAGTTTTTCTATCCCAAGGGGAGATTTTTATGTTTGGCAGGGTCAAATGTAAATCACTGTTTTTGGATTCCGTGTACGCACACGGAATTTTTTTTTTTTGCCGTGTGCGTACACGGTATTAATATTGTTTGGAAATTTGCTTTTTCTAAAAATGTCTTCTTTTTAAAAGATGATACTTTTACAACCCCATTTCAGGTGAAAAATTCTATGGCTGTTTGGGTGGGCATGTCAAGGTAAAAAGGCAATCTTGTAATGCTCCATTTTAAAAATAATCCTATAGCTTATGGCAGAACCAATACGGATAAAAGACATTGCGGAACGCGTGGGGGTATCAAGCGGAACCGTAGATCGGGTCATTCACAAACGAGGCCATGTGTCGCCAGCATTGCGGGATAAAATTGAACGGGTGATGGAAGAAATGGGCTATGAGCCAAACATCGCCGCCCGATCACTTGCGCACAACCGAAAAACGCTGAGCATTGCGGTCATTTTGCCAGACTACCGCATGGATCCTTATTGGGAACAACCCAAAGAAGGTGTAGAGCGTGCCGAGGAGTCCGTACGGCATTATGGAGTAATGATCGAGTTTTATTTCTTCCCAATTTTTGAACCCAAAACGTTCCTTTCTACGGTTTCAAAAGTGCTCAAAGCTCAACCTGATGCCGTCTTGGTTGCCCCACTATTTTTGCAAGAAGCACAGTTTCTTTTTGCAGAATGCGCCCAACGAAACATCCCAATCGTTCTGATCAACACGCAAATTGAGGATGACGATGAACTTACTTATATCGGTCAAGACTCTTATCAAAGTGGTGTGCTGGCTGGGCGATTGCTCAATTTTGGCCTAAATGATGGTGATCACGCTATGCTGGTCAACCTGGACAAAGAAGTGGCGAGTGCAAGACACTTGCAGGAAAAAGAACGGGGATTCAAAGACTTTTTTAATGGGATAGAAAAAAAATCAGTCGTGATTCACACTGCTGTACAAGAAGATTTTGACGATCAGCAAAAAATGAAGATCTGGGCAGAAGAACAGCTTGCGC
>JANMME010000858.1:0-3356 GCA_031373015.1 Saprospiraceae bacterium | reverse complement strand
TAAAATCCGTGTCTAATCCGTGTCATCCGTGGCCCATCCTATTACGGCAAGCCTCATCCTTTCTAAAACCCGCAAACCTTTAACCCAGATTCGGTTCTCACAAATAGCCTTTTTTTTGAAATCCAAAACGCCGCGCCCTCTGTTTGAGCCGCCGCAGGGAGGAGTGTTTTTTTGGAAGAAAGCCCCCGCCAATTTTCTGTCCGAATGCCATCTTTTTCAGCAAAAAAAAGGATTCCATTTTCCACTTCAAACTGTATCAATCCTTTGAACGGCAAAATTTTGTCCAATTGAGCAAACGGATCGAACACCGCCACGCCCTGTACCGGGTCGCTGAGAAAAACCGCCTGCCCGCCGTCGTCACGGATGCCGGTTGGCGCGAAACGCTGTGAAAATTCTAGGTTAAGTGGCTGACTTTCAATCAATTTCTCCCCTGAAGTCGAGAGTTTGAGCAAATGGGAAGTCGCCTCGTCGTAGGCCCAAAGATTGCCATCGGCAGCGCTCCCGAGGCAACGCACAGCAGGGAATCCAGCTTGAGCAATATTCAATCGGCCCAATTCCGTCATATTTCGATCTAGGAATACAGCCGTCTGAAAATCAGCATACCAGACCAGGATTTTCAAAGGGTTGGAAACATCCAGAAATGCAGGCGTGCCGAAACGGTTGTTGGAATACCGGGAGACAAACCGCCCTGTTGAGTCGTATTTTTCTACTTCAAAACCGTGAAGAAGATAGATGTTGTCGAAGTGATCTGCAGTAACGAAATGGGCGTTTTGAGGGATTGAAAAAAGAAAAACACAGGTGTCCTGAGCCTTTGAACCCAACGGCAAAAGCCCGACGCCTAAAAGAATTAGTAAATGAAAAATATTTTTGAACGCCATTTTCTACGGTGAAGATACTGTGAAAAGCAGCCTCACCAACTACGTTCGTAAAAACAGTTTTCTGGCAGATTTGGTATGCCCGGATTCTAATAGCAACCACTACTTTTGTCCAAAATTCCACCCACCGTGTACAGCCAAGAAGAGCAACGCAGCCTTTACGAACTTTCTAAAAAACTCCTTTTTACCTCGCAAGCCGATTTGTTTGCAGAGCCTCCTGCCGAACGGGCTGAGGATCTTCGCCGGGTGCTCCGCTACCACGAATGGCGCTATTATGTAGGTAACGATCCTGTCATAAGCGATTTTGAGTACGACCAACTGTACAAGCAACTCGAAGCCATCGAAGCTGCTCATCCTCAGTTGGTTACGCCCGATTCTCCGACCCAGCGCGTGGGCAAAGACCTGACCGAAAATGCTCCGCAGGTTGCCCACCTTACGCCCATGCTTTCGCTGGACAATAGCTACAACGCGGAAGATTTGAACGACTTCGATGAGTCCATTAAAAAACTTTGTGGTCTCGAAAAAGACGCTGACGTAGAATACTGTGTAGAGCCAAAATACGATGGCGGTACCATCGCCCTCGTGTACGAAAACGATCGCCTCACCCGCGCCGCCACACGAGGCAACGGCTATATCGGCGAAGAAATAACCGCCAATATCCGCACCCTGCGCTCGGTGCCCTTGCAGGCTGAATTTTCCAAAAAAGGCATTTCAAAGGTCGAGTTGCGCGGCGAAGCCCTCATTCGAAAAGATATTTTTGAAAAAATAAACAAGGCGCGGCAAGAAGCCGGCGAACCGGTTTTTGCCAACCCCAGAAACGCAGCCACAGGTGGTTTGCGCATGAAGGATCCCCGCGAAGCCGCTGAGCGCGGGTTGGAGGCATTCCTGTACCAATTGGGCTATGCCATTGACAGTGAAGGAAATAGCATGCTCGAAAAATTCAAAAGTCACGATGAGAGTATTCATCTCCTAGAATCCTTGTCGTTCAAAACCCCGCTTGCGAAGGGCGGTACCCAACAACATTTACCTGCCACTAAAGTCTGCCGAAACATAGCCGAGGTCATCCAGTTTTGCACGGATTGGCAGGTGTACCGCGACGAATACCCGTATGAACTCGACGGCATCGTAGTGAAGTTGAACAGCCTCGAATTGCAGGGAAAATGCGGCTTTACCAGCCACCACCCACGCTGGGCGATCGC
This sequence comes from Saprospiraceae bacterium, assembly GCA_031373015.1. Taxonomy (GTDB): domain Bacteria; phylum Bacteroidota; class Bacteroidia; order Chitinophagales; family Saprospiraceae; genus M3007. The sequence goes on along the minus strand of JANMME010000858.1, from coordinate 1,282 downwards.
GTTCAAATTTAAAGCACGGCAAGCAACGACTCGGTTGCGTGATGTCGAATTTCAGGTGGGCAAAACTGGGGCGGTCACGCCGGTTGCTAAGTTAGAGCCCGTGGCTTTGGCGGGCGTGACCGTGCAAAACGTGAGCATGCACAACGAGGAATTTATCCGCTCTAAAGACCTTCGAATCGGCGACCAGGTGCTGGTGGAGCGGGCCGGCGATGTGATCCCATACATCGTAAAAAGCCTGGTTGAACTACGCGACGGCTCAGAGCGCGAGATCCATTACCCTAAAAACTGCCCCGTTTGCCACTCCGTTTTGGTGAAACCGGAAGACGAGGCCATCTGGCGCTGCGAGAACGCCGAGTGCGAGGCACAGGTGCTGGCCCGCATGGTATTTCACACCTCCAAACACGCCATGGACATCGAAGGCCTTGGTGAAAGCACGATCGAAAAATTCTACAAATTGGGCTGGCTGCACTCCATTGCCGACCTATATCGGCTTGATTACGAGGCCATTGCAAGACTGGAAGGTTTTGGCGAAAAGTCCGCTGGCAATATGAGGTACGCCGTGGAGAAGGCCAAGCAAAACCCCATTCACCGACTGCTGCACTCGCTGAGCGTGCACCATTTGGGACAGCGGACGAGCAAACTTCTGGCGGCAGAAATCGAGCATGTCCTTAACTTGAAAGACTGGGATTTGGAAAAATATCAGACCATCAAAGACATTGGCCCGGTGGCTGCCAAAAACGTTTCCAACTTTTTTCAAAACCCTAGCAACATTGAATTGTTGGAGACCATGCAACGGCTCGGCGTGAACCTCCACCAAACGGAGGAGGACAAAAAGACGGATGTCAACACCGATGGCCCGCTCTATGGCAAAAGCATCCTATTCACCGGCACCCTTTCGCAAATGACCCGCGAAGAGGCCGAGAAAAAGGCAGCAGCAGCAGGGGCCAGTTTGGCGAGTGGGGTGAGCAAACATCTCAGTATCCTAGTAGTGGGCGAAAAGGCGGGCTCGAAACTTAAAAAAGCGCAGGCTTTGGAGACGGTGGAGATTTGGACGGAGACGGAGTTTTTGGAGCGGATTGCGGAATCTGCTTAACTTCGCACAAAATCGAGTCTCATGTATATTTATAAAAACATCATCACGATCGAAGCGGGCAAACGTAGTGGCAAGCCTTGTATCAGAGGTATGCGCATCACGGTTGAAGACATATTGCGTTGGTTGGCTTCCGGCATGAGTACTGCGGACATTTTGGCGGATTTTCCTGAACTGACTCGCGAAGACATC
>JANMME010000802.1:0-4064 GCA_031373015.1 Saprospiraceae bacterium | reverse complement strand
GCACATAAGCGGACTTTGGACAAAATTTTCCTACATCATCAACGCGCCTGACGGGAGGATGTACATCATACCGCCCAATACTACCGATGCCATTCATGTCATCAACCGTCCTAACCTTCGGGGCGTGGCATGTGATTTGCGACAGCATGATATCGAGTTTCCGTATCCTTACGGCAACACCCCGATCTTTCCCAACCACCGCCTTGGCCCGCTCGATAGCTCGCCCTGTGATACACTGGGCATAGACAATCACCCGCTTACCGATTTTCGTCCAGAATCAACGGATACCAACGCACTCGCAATTCATTTTTGGGACGTGTCGTCTTATGAGCCTGCCGAGTGGCTCTGGGATTTTGGTGATCCTGCCTCTGGTGCGGCGAATATGAGCCAGGATACCAGTCCCGTGCACCTTTTCTCTGCACCAGGCTTCTATACCGTGTGCCTTACGGTTGCCAATCAGTACAGCGCGAGTAGCAAGTGCAAGGTAGTGGAGGTGAAGACGGTGGGCAGTAGCAGTCCACTGTGGGCAAGAGGGCAGGTAGTACTATATCCCAACCCTACCACGGGAATGATAAGCCTGAGTGGTATAGACGCAGTAGGCTGTCGAGTAGAATTATTCGATGTGGCAGGCCGAAATGTATTGTCTCTGGTTCTCTCTGACAATGCCCTTGACCTGACGAGCTTACAGCCAGGTATGTACTTCTTGCGCCTTTATAGCCTCGGCGAAGGGCTTGTCGGCACTTCTAAAGTAATCATCAGCGAATAACATTTGCTCTGCGCGGGTTTTACTACCCCGCACTTTTTTCATAAACCCTATCCCAAATGCTCCGAAGTCTTACTAGTGGCTGCTGCGGGGTCATAAGACCCGCGCAGGGCAGAATTGATTTATGCTTTTTTGTCCTTGATTTGTTGTTCCAGCCCGCGCAAGTCTTCCATGTCCTGTACATCTGCGGCTTGGGCATCTGTAGCTTTTCGGCGCTGGTCAAATTGGGCGTACAGTTCATTTACCTTTTGTTCCATCGCCTCATGGGTAACGGAACCTGCGTTTTGCAGGATTTTTTTGTCCTGAAAAGCCAGCAGCCGATCAACATTTTCGCGCCAGTATGCCATGGTGATGCTTTGCTGATTTTTGGCGCGAAGTTCAGCTGTTTCCAAGAAAATAACGACGAGGCGGTTGAGGGTATCCACTTCATCGTGGTTGAGGTAGTTTTTAGCGATGATGATATCCTGTTTACGTACCACATTGCCTTTCCAGACCGTCAGTCCCATATTGGGTTGATTGGCATCGGCGCGGTCGAGAATCAGTTCTGCTGCGGTTTTGTTGGTGACAGCGTAGAGCAGTTTGTTTTGAGTTTCGGCAAAGAACATTTGAGTCGCTTTGTCGGAGGCATCGTAGTCGGTGCTTAGGGCGAACAAATCCTTTATTTTTTGATAAAAACGCTTTTCAGATGCCCGTATTTCCCGGATGCGTTCGAGCAATTCATCAAAATAATCGGGGCGGCCATCGGGGTTTTTGAGTCTTTCATCATCTATGGCAAAGCCCTTGACCATATAGGATTTGAGGTGTTGGTTGGCCCAAATCCTGAATTGGGTGCCGCGCTTGCTTCGCGCTCGAAAACCGATAGCCAAAATCATCTCCAAAGCATAGAAGGCCACCTCGTATTGCTTGCCGTCGGCGGCAGTTGTTAAGTAATACTTAATAACTGAATCAGCATCTAATTCCTTGTCATTCAGTATCTTACTTATGTGCATGCTGATGTTTGGCACTGAGGTGTCAAAAAGTTCGGCGAGTTGGTTTTGGTTCATCCACACGCTGCCATCGCGGGCGAATAGCGTCACATTGGCTTTACCGTCGGCGGTATTGTAGATGATGATGGGTAGGTTTTCCATATAAGGATGGCAAAATTATAAAATTGGACCGTTTCATAAATTTCTTGATTAAAGTTCTTTTATGGCTTGGACAAAATCGGCTTTTTTCTCAAAATCGCATACCTGGATCACAGGGAAGCCTAATAGATTGAACGGCACAATATATAGTTCAACCAATCGCCATCCGTATCCTCCGCTCTTGCGGCAAATAATTATTCAGCCGGTTCGGCAAGATTTTTAACCAACCCAAATTCATCCCTTCAAAACGCGCCAGCGTCCAACCCAATGGCGCTCCCGACGGTGGATCGAAGGTTTCCTTCTTCAAAAACAGCAAGGCTTGTTCGCGGGTCAAATCCACGGCGTGTAAATCAGGAGATGCCCATTGGCTTAATGCCAATGCGTGACTCGGGATGAAATCTTTGCCCTTGAATTCACCGATATTGGTGCCAAACCACTTGGTTTTCAAAAACTTATCGAGCAAAAGAAAGTCTGGTTCCAGGTTTGCGGGCAGGGCCAGCACTTCACCAGAAGGCGTCAGAAAAAAACGGGCTTCGGCGGTATGAGACAACCAGGCCGCAGCCTGTGGCACCAGGTTTTTGGACAATGGTTTAATGCTCTTGTACATCCCTAAAGGCGAATGTTTTTTGGCAATGCTTTCTTTCTTTCTGAAAACAGCCAAGAAAAACCCTTCGCCTTGCAACTTGTGCGGGTAAAATTGACAGCCGAAATCAGTCTGAACAATCCCCCATTCGCTGGGAATTTCCAGTGTAATCGGTTGAAGATCAAAGTTTTTGGTGAGCCAATCGGCGTTCTCGGAATTCTCCTGCGCATTGTACGTGCAGGTGCTGAACAGCAAAATGCCCCCCGGTTTAAGCGCCTGCACCGCAGCTGCCAGGATGCGTCGTTGGCGCCCGGCACAAAATTCCACCTGCGGCAAGGACCATTCCCGCATCGCATCGGGATCTTTGCGGAAAAGCCCCTCACCGCTGCACGGCGCGTCGGCCAGCACCACGTCGAACCAATCCTCCATCTGGGCAAATTCCTCCACTTCGCCGCTTGTGACGGCCACATTCGGGCTTCCCCACCGCTCTAAATTTTCCCGGAGCGGGCCGGTTCTCGGGCGGATGGTTTCATTGGAAACGAGCAAACTGTCGGGCGAAATCATATCCAGCATCAAGGTGCTTTTTCCACCCGGTGCAGCGCACAAATCCAAAACTTTCAATGGTTTTGATAAATCAACGGTCTGTCGCAATGCCTCGTAGATGAACATGGACGAAGCCTCCTGCACATAATAGGCGCCCGCGTGAAAAAGCGGGTCGAGCGTAAAAACGGGACGCTCGGAGAGGTAAAAGCCTTGTGGGTGCCAGGGGATAGGAAATTGGGATATTGAGAATTTGGGAAATTGGGATATTGGTGATTGGTGGATGGGTGGATTTGGGGAGTCCAATGTCAATTGTCCAATGTCCAACGTCTTCCTTGGATTGAGTCGGATACTTACGGGAGGCTGGGTTTGGAGCGCGGCTTCGAGCAGCGGCCATTCTGCCCCGAGCAGGCCTTGCATTTGGCGAATAAACGGCGGTGGGAGTGTTGGTAGCATTTTTAGGTGTCTTTGGGCAGACAAGTTAGCGCAAAAGTCAGATGAATCCCTGAGAAGAATGGAATCATAACTATTTTTACCCCGCTAAGTTTCTCTAAACCCTCATCCTGTAAGGCAATCTCCATGCAAGCAAAAGACGCCCTCTTGCTCACAATCAACCAAGTAACTGATTTGCTCAGTCAAATAGAGCCGCACGAATACCGTCAGCCTTTACCTGAATTTGACGGCAACACACTGGGGCAGCACTTTCGACACATCCTCGAATTCTTTATTTGCCTCGAAAGAGGCGTTCCTACGGGGACCGTAGATTACGCCGCTCGTGAACGCAACCTGCTCTTTGAAGATGCCCCGGGTGTGGCCTTGTCTGCACTAGAATCTTTTGCAGAGGCAATGAAATATTTGCAGCCTTCAAATGCGCTGGTATTGAAGGCCGAATTTGGCGGCATTGACCGACCATGCTATCAAAGCACGGTGGGCCGCGAGCTGGCTTTTGTGTACGACCATGCCATACACCATTTGGCGATGATAAAGATTGGACTACGCTGTCATTTCCCACATATCCAAATTGACCGGGACCTCGGGGTTTCGCCCTCAACGA
>JANMME010000783.1:0-3457 GCA_031373015.1 Saprospiraceae bacterium | reverse complement strand
ACAACCGCCAAAACCCACCCCACATTTCGAATAAATTTCTTCAAAGTATCGGACACAGGCTTCACACCACAGCTTGACGGTGTTTCCTCAAAGGTTGTTTCTTCATCCACCTCCCGCCACTCCTCCCACTCCTTCACACACTCCGCCCAGAACTGCTCAAAAATCACATAAAACCGCTGCTGCTCCTGAGGGGTGCGTGCCAATAAAGGGCACAACAGGAATTTCAGCCCCTCCATATCTTTTGTAAAACGACCGCCCTCCGCATTCAGCACACGCCAAACCCGCAGCCTTCGGGCTGAGTTCAGCCCGAAACTTGCTGCTTCCAAACGGGCGAAGAGGAGATCAAGCGGGAGTGGTGAATGGCTAGTTGACATGGGTTCAGATCAGTTTCTTTACCGCTTCGAGGTCTTCTTGTGTTTTCACCAAAAAAGAGAGGTTGTGCAGCAGCATTTTCTTTTGTTCGGCTTCATTTTTGTCAAAATACTGGTTCAAACCCAGTAGCTTCAGCCAGGCGATCAGTTCTGCTGTGGCGGGCTTTTTGCGTACGGCCTTGTCGCGAGCGCGGTAGAAAAAGTCAAAAAGTTCGATGTAGGCTTCTTCAGTTTTGTCGGTGATGACGCTCCCGAGATGCATCTTCACGATGTCGCGTAGGAGTTTTTCGTCCTTTTTGGGGAACTCAATGTGGTAAAAAATGCAACGTCGTAGGAATGCGTCGGGCAGGTTTTTCTCCGAATTGGAAGTCATAATGAGGACAATTCGGGAATCAGGGCCTTTTTCGATGGGGAAATTGTCCTGCTCGCGGATCTGAAAGCGGAAATGCTCGATTTCGTCCAAGATATCATTGGTGAAATCGCGCGGAGCCTTGTCTACTTCATCAATGAGCACAATCGTGTCGAGCGCCTTGGGTGGCATGATAAAGCGACATTTTTCAGCGTACAGGGCTTGAGGATTGCTCATGGCAATAGCTTTGCCAAGCGCTTGCAACTCAATAAACTCAGCAGTTTCCCGAGCCTGGGTGGCACGTAGATTCACACTCTGGAAGTGTGAGAGTGAATCGTATGTATAGAACAAGTCGCGAGCGTTAGAACTGGTTTTGGTATTGAATTTCAAAACTTCCGTGTGGAACTTGCCCCCGTACTTTTGGTTGAGGTAGGGTAGGGCGAAATCCTTCGCAAAAGTGGTTTTGCCTGTGCCGGGTTCACCCGTGAGCAATAATGGTTGGCCTAGTGCAATGGCGCCCTCTAGGGCGTATTGGAGGCCGGGTGGAATGATATATTTTTCCATTTTATATGCGGTTGTTCGATTTGTTTATTAGGTTTGGAGGAGCATTCCATTGTTGTTCAATTCTATGATTTCTACTAATTTACCTTCTACATCTACCATGTCGAATTCGGTTTTTTCACCGAATAGCCAAGTGGACATTTCATGGTCGCTTTTACCTTTAGGTATGAGATTGGGATATAGACTGAACCAAGCGTTAACGTCTTCATTTGTGATGGGTTGAAGTTCTGGCAACTCAATAATGCAGCTAGCACGTTCTTTTACGGCCTTTATCGCAGCTTCCTTTACTTCAGGTTTGTCTGATCCGTAGGAAATTCCATAGAAGAAAAAGAAATTGGGAGAATCCTTATCAAGTTGGCAATTGCAAAACCCATTTATGAGTAAATCGACTACTTTAGGGATTTCAAGCGTCCAGTTGTAGACATTCACGGTAAGAAGTACAAATACAAAATCATGTGACTCATAATGCTTCAATTCTGAATGCTTTACCAAGTCGTTAATCCTACAATGCATCATTTTTTGCCGAAGACTCGGCTCTGCCTTGCATTGACTCAAAATTTTATTCAAGAAATCTATTTGATAAACGGTTGCGTTGCCACAACGAGAAGGTTGACATTCTATAACTTTAACTTTGACACATGGCTGAGCATCGGGGTCTTCCCAGTTATCTAACGTCCCGCTGAAATAGCGGTGGAAGCGCTCAAATAAGCTTTTATGCCCCTGTCGGGCGTCCCCATAGAGGAAGAAATGGTGGATTTTTAAGTCCGGGCGTAGGAAATAGGCTTCCACAACTTTCATATGGTGGTCAACACGATCACATGTAAAAGCGTGGTAATCGGAGAGCACGGTGTAACGTTCAAATTTTTGCTTATAAAAAGCCGCTAGATGGCTTAGCCGGATTTGGCTAATAAGCCTTACTAAGGAGTAATTAACCCTGTCAATTACAGCCCGCAATTCTTCGGATTTAATTAGGTTGAGCCGAAAATGTGCTTCGGCAGTACTCAGGCTACTGTCAAGGAGCAGTATCTCATTGTATAGATTACAGTCGTTTCTTAAATACTTGTCTAAAAGAATGAAAAGATCTTCGTGTTTGCTTTCACGAATGAGTCTCTTTAGTTCGCGTTGGAGTTGTTCAAGCATAAGGAATAGGCAGGTGTAGGCGGCAAAAATATCTGATACTCAACACATAATGCTTTATTTCTCAAAGGCTTTTTGAGAAAAACTGTGTGCCATCGGCGGGGACGCTATTAATGGCAGAAATTGAACTCGTTTTGTTCAATGCGTAAAGGGCAAAAATTGATAAATCAAGAATAAAGCCCCGCTTCAATAAGTGCCTGCCTCAATATGATCCGGTTGGGTGCATTGAACTCCAGTTTCTTAATAGTATCGGGAATGCAGCGACTCATACGCTCAATTGACGGTAAGCATGCGCTTTTGCCAGCGAGATCAGGTGGTCAAGCGCTAAAATGCGGTCTAATTCCTGCAGTTCTTCGGCGGTGATCTGTCCCTCCCGGTTTTTGTCCAACAAATGCCTAAGCCGCGCTTGCGCCGTCTCTGAGGGGCGCAGCTGAACGATTTTCTGCGGGTCGAGATTTGCCAACACCACAGCAATCTCATCATAAGCAGGGATAGCGATACTCATAGATCGGCGTATTTTTCCCACAAAGCAAAAGGACAAAACGTTCAAGTACAACTTTTTCTGCTGTGGGCAAGTCTTATGCTCACACACTTCGTGCTAGTATTACTAAAGCCATTTTTACCTTTGCATACTTTTTCTCTTATCTCTCCACCACAAATCATAGCGCGAAGCCCCCAAATCCCCCATTCACAACCTACCTGCCTATCGGCAGGCAGGAACAAATAACCACCCATCCATGACTGACGCCATATTCACCGTCCCACACCCCGTCAACGAACCCATTTGGAACTACGCCCCGGGTTCTCCCGAAAAAATCGCCCTGAAAAAGGCCCTCGCCGAAGCAAAAGCCCAGCAAAAAGACGTGCCGATGTACATCGGGGGCAAACACGTTTTTTCTGATGAGAAAAAGGACATGCACCCGCCGCACGAGCGCAACCATGTTTTGGGACAATATTCAAAAGGGAATGCCGGTCACGTGAAGGCAGCAATTGATGCTGCGCTCGCCGCTTCACCCGCCTGGGAAGCCATGCCCTGGCA
>JANMME010000739.1:0-4481 GCA_031373015.1 Saprospiraceae bacterium | reverse complement strand
GTTTATGAAGCGATGAAGTGATGAAGTGATGAAGTGATGAAGTGATGAAGTGATGAAGTGATGAAGTGATGAAGCGATGAATCGATGAAGCGATTTGCTGAGTGCAAATCACTTCATCACTTCATCACTTCATCACCAACCCCAGCACCCCCGCCAGCATTAGTACCACCCCCGAAATAATGCCCGCGTAGTGTTCCAGTGCATGCCAATTGGCGAGCGAAAGGCCGTGCCACACCAGTTGCACCCATACCACCATGCCCCCCACCGTAGTGACGGTGTATAATGCCGAAAGGCTGAAAACGGCCCAAGCACCGTGCGTGCCTGCCACCAGAAAAAACGCCCCAATCTCTAAGCATGGGGAGAGGAACATGGCCGAAGCAAGGGCTACAATCATTTGTTTTTCAGAGAGATGTACGGGTACTTGGCCGTGTATATGAAAGTGCCGGTGGTAATAGTGCCGCCAGATAAACACCGCCCCTAAGGCAATAAGCAATACAGGGGCTGCAGTTTCCATAAAAGTTTCGGCCCATGCAGAAAGTTGCCAACCTGCCAGGCTGATCAGCAGCCCGATCAGCACCGTGCTGAGTGCGTGCGCGCCTCCAGCCCAAAGCGTAATGCGCGAGGCTTTGGCCGCAGTCCAACCCGCCCGTTTTCCAATAGCAACGATAGGAAGCCAGTGATTGGGGATGGCAGCATGGAGCAGGCTGAGGGCAAGGCTTCCGAGAAAGAGGTCAGTGGTCATTTATTGATTCAGTTCACGTTTTTGAGCCAATGAGGTATAAATAAAGCGGGCAAAAATAGCGTGTTCCTTAGAGACTGTTTGAATTTGCATCTCTAGGCTGAAAATACGATTAGGATTGGCGATCTACGACTATTTTTATCAAGAGTTTACTTGTGGTGGATTAGGTTTGCGCCGTAAAACCGTTTAACTCACAACTTTTTAGCCATGAAAATAGCCTTTCAACCACTAACGATCCTGTTTTTCATCTCTTTGTTGCTGCTCACTGCGGGTTGCAATATTTTGAACAAGAATCTGGACAAAGGAGACCTCGTAAAATTCCGGCAGCACAACCAAACACAGATTGACAGCTTGCTCCGCAGTGCTGGCTTGAACGCTACACTCGGAGTGAGCGATACGATAGGGTTTCTTGCAAAAAGGGCCACAGAAGGCTTAAAAGAAGGCCTCAAAGGCTTGTCCGACACCCTCGACCCTGAGATCAAAAAAATTATCGAACGCATCGGAAACTTATCTGGAAGGCAATTAGATTCGATTGGAGAACGGCTCGAATCGCGCTTAAAAAGCCTGAAAGGAGAAATCAAAGACGAGGAATTGAAAAAATTTCTCGTCGGCATGGTAGAAGAAGTTACTGGAAAACTGAAAAAGCAAACGCGAACAGCGTTGAGCGACATGATCCAAAATGCGCTCGACAACTTCGACGCTGAAACAGCTCGGGATAAATTACAAATCATCCTAAGCGGGGCCTTGGGCGACAGCACCAAAATAAAAGCGCAAGAACTGGTCAACGCCGCCCTGCAACCTACCATGGATACCCTCTTAAAGCGGATTGACAAGGTCGTTCACAAAGACGTTCCGTTCGTGGAGAAACAGGCCAGAAAACTATTGTTGGCCTTGGCTGCCATAGCCGCTGCGATCATTGGTTGGGTGGGTTATCAGCGTCGGCGCTATGCAAAGTTGGTCAGCGTCTTGACGTATGAGATTGACAAAATCCCTTCTCAGACGCTGTACGACGAACTGACCAAACGGATTCGGAACGAAGCGCAGAAGAACGAATTGGAGCCGCTGTTGCAGAAAACTTTGAAGGTACAGGGGCTCAATAGTTGATGTTTTGTGGTAAACAGACACTTTGAATGTACTTTTGCCCATATTTGAGGGGGCGTCTCCAATCCCCCCTTTTTCATTTAATAGTAAGGAATCCATGTCTGAACTTGCGCGTATTGCCGAAGCCCTTCACGCCGACGAGTGCGTTCTACTCCTCGGTCCCAGTGCCGCTACTTTCGAAGGCGAAAACCTTCTTGATCTCCTCTCCGACCGCTTCGCACAACGGCTCGGACTACCCGAGAACGCGCCTCGTGACCTACCACATCTGGCCCGCATGTTCGCGCTACGGTGCAAAGATCATACGGAGGCTTTGGAAAAAACGGGCACGCTGCTCCGAGAATTTTACGAAGAATTTCAGGGCGAGCACATTCCCCTGTTCGAGCTCGCAGCTCAATTGCCCTTCAAATATGTGTTGAATTGCACACCAGATAGCTTGTTTTTAAACGCTCTGGAGCGGCACGACAAACAAGGTTTGTTTTTTGATTTTCATTTCAATAAACCGTTTTACAACAAGGAGGCCAACGACCGCGCCGTCAACCTCGAGCAGGAAATTGCCCAAGACCGCCCGCTCGTGTATAACCTGCTCGGGCATTATAAAGACCCTTCCTCACTGGTTCTGACCGATGCCGACCGATTGCGTTTCCTCGACGTGGTGCTGCAACGCGAAAAAGAAGCCACTTTGCCCGCCAATATAAAATACCATTTCCTTAGCCCGCCTTTGAGGCAGATGCGAAAAACCTATATTTTTCTTGGTTTTGACTTTAATGAATGGCACCTGCGGCTGTTCATGCACCTGTTGCGCCGCGATCATGAACACCTGCCGCATTCGTTGAACTTGCAAAAAACCGACGCGCTCCAAGACGGCAATCAGGTCTTTTATTCCGACAACTTCGACATGATATTCCTTCCGGACGACCCGACAGCCCTCTTGAACGGATTAAAAAACCAGCTCAAAGCACCTTTACCCGCCGCTTTGCCCTCTAAAATGGAACTGCTGCTGCTTTACCACCCCGACGACGAGCCCCAACGCGCCGAACTTGAAACCCACTTGGCCAATCTGCGCGGGATGGTAGAAGTCTGGCACGAATTAAAAATATTGGCAGGCAGCGAGACCGAAGCTGAAATTCAACAACGTCTCAACCACGCACAGGTGATTGTGCCGCTAGTTTCCGCCAGCTTTTTAGCCGATGAGCGGCTTTATGACCGATATCTGAACCGCGCCCTCGAACGCCATGATTCAGGCGAAGCCAAAGTAGTCCCCCTGTTGCTCAGCCCATGCGATGTGATGAGCACACCGCTTTTTGAACTTAACACCTTATACCCCAAGCCGAAAGGACGCGCGGTAAGCCAAAAGCCCGATCGTGCCGAAACGCTGACCAACTTCGCACAAGAATTGCGCGGCATTGTGGAGCGATTGTTGAACCTCAAAACGCCGATGCCATGAACAAAAATCGCTATCCCGGCATCCATTCGTTCACGGCTGACGAGCACGGGCAGTTTTTCGGACGCGAGCGCGAGACAAAGGAACTTTACCGCTTGTTGGTGCTCAACCCAGTGGTAGTGCTGTTTGGCAAATCGGGCACAGGCAAAACCTCGCTCCTGCAAGCAGGCTTGTCGCCCCTACTACACGAGCGACTACTTCAACCCGTCAAACTTCGCCTCAATGACAACGCCAAACCCATTGCACGACAACTTTGGGAGCAATTCAACGTAAACGAATACCTACCCCTTGATACGCCCGACGACCTGCCTTTAACCGAACTATGTCGCCGTTTCGATTTCAGCTCCAGGGGCGAGGCGATGAGCCCCGTGCTCCTGCTCGACCAATTTGAAGAACTTTTCACACTATATGGCGACCAGCCGGAGCAACGCGAGGCATTCATTAGTCAATTGGCAGACCTCGTCAACCAACACACATCAGAAGCAAACGCAAAAGACGGTTCCCCTAAAGTTCGCATAGTCATTTCCATCCGCTCAGATTTTCTTTACCTCATAGACCGGCTTTCCACCCGTATCCCCGCCATCCTGCGATGCCGCTACGAACTCCAGCCTCTTGACGAAACCAACGCCCGCCAAGCGATTACCGCACCTGCCGCCTTGCCCGGCAATTTTGTGTCACAGCCATTCTCTTACAGCACTCCTGCCCTAAATGTTATTCTCGAGGGGTTGACCGCCCAAAAGGAAGCTACAGAAGACGGTACACGAGAAGTGGAAGCCTTCTTGTTGCAGCAGTTTTGCCAGCGCATCGAAAGCAAATTGGCTGCTAACGACACTCCGTCTGGATTCATCGTAACCTCCGAGTTTTTTGGTGGGAAAGCCGGTATTGAAGCTCTCCGCGATGATTTTTATGCCAAGGTGCTGACAAAGTTCAATGACCCTGCCACGCGCCTCAAGGTGCAGCGATTGGTGGAGGAAAAGTTAATCAGCGCAGAACGACGCATCCTCTCTGAACACGAGACCATTAAAAGAGAACTACAACTCGTTGATTCTGACCTCGCCTTGCTTTGCACCGAGCGCTTGATTGTTCAGGAACCCCGCGGGAGTAGTTTCTATTACGAAATCAGCCACGATACCTTGCTTCCGCCGATTTTGCGAGCAAGGAAGCAGAGGCTTGAGGCGGAGGATCGCAAAGAAAATACCC
>JANMME010000725.1:0-12524 GCA_031373015.1 Saprospiraceae bacterium | reverse complement strand
TCTGTATTCAAATCCCATCACAGAGGTGCTCACGGAGATACCGCGCTGCCGTTCGATTTCCATGAAATCCGAGACGGTGCTTTTTTTGATCTTGTTGCTTTTTACGGCGCCTGCTGTTTGTATGGCGCCGCCAAACAGGAGAAGTTTTTCGGTCAAGGTCGTTTTGCCCGCGTCAGGGTGGGCTACAATGGCGAAAGTGCGGCGACGACGGAGCTCGGAGAGGTAGTTGGACACGATAAAATGGTTGTATGTTCTCGAAACCTGTAAGGTTTCCAAAACCTTATAGGTTTAAAATGGCCGCAAAAGTAGCAAGAAGATGGGTGTTTTTTAATGCCTGGCTTTCCTTGTTTTCCAAATTGCCCAAAGCAATGAAAGAATCTACTACAGGTAATTGCCAAAAAAAATCACAATTTGCCTTTCCATCAGAATAGGGTAATTAACATGATTTGACAAAAGTAGGCCAAACGGTCAAAAGTGGTTATTCATGTTCCATGCTTGGATTTTTTAGGCGAACTTTGTGGCGTTAAATTTTAAGGAACGGCATCTTTTGGCAAGGATTTGGTAGGGGATGGAACACGGATGACACGGATGAGACACAGATTGGCACAGATATTTTTTATATTACACTGAAATGAAAATCCGTGTCTCATCCGCGTCATCCGTGGCCCATCCCCTGCCGCGTTCCAAAACTGATTCATCATGACAAAACTTCGCCTCCTCCTACCCATCTGGGGCATTTTCTGGTCCGTCGCTGCCTTGGCGCAGCAAGACCCCATGTTCACCAATTACCACTTCAACAGCCTGGTTTTCAATCCCGCCTATGCAGGGAGCAACGAACACTTGGCGCTCAACCTCTCCCACCGACAGCAATGGCTCGGTTTCGATGGGGCTCCTGTGACACAGACCTTGACAGCCCATTCACCCCTTCGCAACGAGCGAGTTGGGGTGGGTTTCTCGCTTATAAACGATAAAATTGGCCCGGGAGGCACTATTGATTTGGCCGCTTCCTACGCCTATCGAATGCAGGTAGGCGCGAGCAAAAAACTCAAACTCTCCCTTGGTCTCCAAGCCAACGTGGCCAATTGGCGCGGCAAATTCAGCGAAATCACCGTCGAGCATACCGACGACCCCTCCTTTCAGGAAAACCTATCGCGCTGGCTGCCCAATTTTGGTGCAGGTGCGTATTTGTATGGCGAAAAATTTTACCTGGGAATTGGTTTGCCGCACATTCTGGAGCACGATTTGCGCAAAACCAAAAACGACACCGAAGGGCTTTTTGCCAAAAACTACCGCAATCTATATGTATCGGCAGGCGCGGCATTCCCGTTCAAGGGCGATCAATTGGTGTTTCGACCCACTTTATTGGTGCAAAGCGCAGGCTTTTTAAGCGATATCAAAAAAGAATACACTGGTCAAAACATCGGGGCGCCCATCTCGGCCAACTTAGGTGCGGCAATTTTGTTTCGTCAGTTGTTCTGGGTGGGCAGCTCGTATCGCACGGCGTTGTCCGGCAAATCCTCGCACGACGCGGCCAATCTTTGGCTCGCATGGTCGTTAAGAAGTGGAGTACGTTTTGGGGCATCCTACGACATCACGCTCAGCAAAATCCGCCTGGCCAGCAGCAATTCGTTCGAGATCATGCTGGGCTACGAATTTGATGTTAAGGTGAAACAAGTGGCATCGCCGAGGTATTTTTGAATTTAAATAAACAGCAAAATGCAAAACCGGAAAATCTAAAACCGCAAAACCAAGCATTTGAGCACTCAAATAAATGAAAGTTTTGGCCAACTTCGCAGTCAAAACATCACGGTTTTAAATTTTATATTTTCCGGTTTTACATTTTGCTGTTTTAAAAAATGGCAATGAAAATCAAGATCCTCTCTGCACTCATACTCCTGCCCGCGCTCCTCGTCGCTCAATCCGCTCGCCTCAAGCGCGCCAACGACGCCATGCAGGACCTCGACTACATGACCGCCATCGTGGAATACCAGCAGGTGCTCCAGCGCGAAGACCTGCCTGAAGCCAAAATTGGCCTTGCCGAGTGCTACCGAAAGATAAACGACACCGAAAATGCGGAGTACTGGTACGGCCAAATCGTCCGCTTGCCCAATACCAAGCCTGTAAACAAACTTTACTACGGCATGATGCTTCAAGCCAACGGCAAATGCGACGTAGCCCGGCTCTGGCTCAAACAATACGAAAAAGAAGCCCCCGACGATGCGCGTGGAAAATTCCTCGCCAAAGCCTGCGACATGGAAGAAGAACTACTCACCAAAAATAAGGGCATTTACCAGATAAACCTCCTGCCTTGCAATTCCTCTTTCGACGACTTTGGCCCCAGCATCGTCCATGGCCAACTCGTGTTCGCCAGCGACCGCGACCTCGGTACCGCCATTAAGCGTACTTCTATGTGGACCGGAAACCCTTTCTCCGATCTCTACGCCACGGTGCTCAAAACAGACGTACCCGGTGCCATCGCCTCTGCTCGTTTGGAAAAATTTTCGAGCAGCGTCAACACCCGTTTCAACGAGGCCGCCGTGTGCCTCGCCCCCGACGGCCAAACCATCTATTTTACTCGCAACAATTTCGACGACGGCAACACAGAACGCAGCGAGGAAGGCTTGGTAAAACTCAACATCTTTTCGGCGGAGCGCAACGCCGAGGGCAGCTGGTCAAATGTAGCCCGTCTGCCGTTTAATTCAGCCGAGTACAATTCCGCCCACCCCAGCATGAGTCCCGATGGCAAACGGCTTTATTTTGCCAGCAACCGCCCGGGCGGCTTTGGAGGTATGGACTTGTATTACAGCGAGTTGAATAAGGGTGCCTGGAGCGCAGCCATCAACCTTGGCCCTACCGTGAACACCGAGGGCAACGAGATTTTTCCCTTCATTGACCCCAATGGCAGGCTCTATTTTGCGTCCAATGGTCACCTGGGTCTTGGTGGGCTCGACCTTTTTTACAGCACACCCAAGGGCGACAAAGACTGGAACCTGCCCATAAACCTTGGTGCTCCGATCAACTCTACCCACGACGATTTTGGTATCTGTTTCGGCGGCGACCTCTCTTGGGGTTTTTTTACCTCCGATCGGGATGGTGGCGCTGGCCGAGACGATATTTATGCCTTTTCAAAAAATGCAGCCCCCGTCGAAATCTATGTTTTTGACAGCCAAACGCTCAAACCCATCAGCGGTGCAGCGGTGCTCAATTCACTCACAGGCCTGACCCTTACCACGAGTTCCGATGGCATTGTGGCTTTCGATATGCGTCACGCCGAATGCGCCGATTTTTCGACCGCAAAAAAAGGCTACGAAGCCGCTATCAAAACGGGTTGCACAGGGAATGAGGGTGCTGCGCACGGACAAATTACGCGCATCGAGATCGGCCTGCAGAAGCTCAACAATTTCAGTGTGCAGGGCATGGTGTTCGATATGCGCGATGGATATCCGGCCAACGAAGCAAAACTTATCTTGACGAACGATTGTGGGAAAACCGCCCCCGAACCCTTCCTGACAGGCCCAGACGGCAGGTTCAAATTCAAGCTCGACAAGAATTGCTGCTACACGCTTCGAGCGGTGCAGGATGGGTTCATTGCTGGCGTAGCCGAAGGAATTTGCACAAAAAACCTGACGCAAAACCCCGTTTTCAAAGTAAACCTGAACCTGGAACCCTACCGCGATGCGGAAGGCTTTATCGTGGAAATCCCCGAGAAAGCAACCAACGGCGGGCCGCGTTACAACGACTTGTCTGGCCTTTACGAAAACCCCGATGGTTCGCCCGCCACTTTCGATCTGGGCGACGGCCTTTCGGTGCGCGACGGTATCCTCTACGACAACGGCGCTCCCAGCCAGCCCGGAGAAAGCACTTGGGAGCGTGGCTCGGCCGGCTTTTTGGTCAATCTTTACTACGATTTGAATGCCAATGCACCGAATGAAGCCTCGATGCCAGAATTGAAAAAACTCTTGAAAACATTGCGACAAAACCCTGATTTTCAGGTAGAAATCGCATCCCACACCGATTCGAGAGGCTCGGATGCTTATAACCTGGAACTTTCCCAACGCCGCGCAGAAACCGTGGTGGATTGGCTGGTGAAACAAGGCGTCGCTCGCGAACGCCTCACCCCACATGGCTACGGCGAATCCAAATTGGTGAATAAATGCGGCAATGGCGTGCCTTGCGAAGAAAAGCAGCACCAACTCAACCGCCGCACCGAATTCCGCATCATCGGCACCAGCGGAATCAGCAACTCCAAGCCCCAGACCAAACCTAAGACGGCGCCTTGCGATGGATGTCCGTTTTAAACGGAATTATGTGGTCTGTTTATCGAGCCCCCAAGCTCAGCGTGTCATCCTGAGCGTAGTGAAGGATCTGCTTATAGGTACTGCTGCATAGTCGCTCCAGATTCTTCACTACGCTCAGAATGACACGCTGGGCTTGATTACTCGGAAATGGAAAACATTGCATGGTCTATAGATCCCAGTAACGTGGTAACTTCTGCTCCTCCGCCAACACCGCCGTCGGCCTGAACGCCCAAATATGTTCCAGTAATTCCTGCGCGTCGCGGCGGAACTCAATAAAATAGTCCTCGTGGAGTTTTTGGGCTTTGTTCAAAATGGCTGCCGTGCGCTTCACGATATAGGGCGCAAGCGTATCGCTACGCCTTTCCGGGTATTTTTGGAGCATTTTATGGTGTAGCCGAAAAGCCTCAGCGAGCATAAAAAGCACCAGGGCAACCTCCCCCGATTTGTCCTTGGTGGCCAGTACATGTTCATTGATGCGGGCATTCCAATGGCGCAGGTAAAGCAGCAGATAGCCGGGACTGAGGTAATGCTCGTTTTTTTTGTCGAGGTCTTTTGCGATTTCCGCTCGAAGTGCCGTCGCGCGCTCATCGCGAGTCTCCCCTCCTTCCAGGAGTTCAAAAACCAGCCTGCGGACGAGTTTTTCGTCCTTTGCAGCCAAACGCAGCAGCAGTTTGTCTTTTTCCGCCACGGGCATCCGGACGATGGCGGCTTTGAGTTGTTCGTCGAGTTTGGGCATGGCGAGCAATTTTGTGAGGCGAAAGGTCGGAATTTTTACCTTTGCCCCGCTCTTCCCTAACCACAAGACTGTTATTCCTATTTGCCAGAGGTCGGCTTCCGCTCCCTCTGGTCAACTTTTTATTCATAAATCCGTTCTCCTGAACCCTAAACCCTCAACTATCAACCACTTCATGGCATTCGGCATTGACGACATGGCGTTTTACGCCCCAAAACTTTACCTTGACATCCGCGCCCTGGCGGAAAAACGCGAAATCTCCTACGAAAAACTCTCTCAAGGGCTAGGCCTTCACAAAATGGCCGTTTGCGACACCCACGAAGATGCTGCTACGATGGCAGCCGAAGCAATAGCTGAACTCATCGAACGCAACAGGCTCGACCCGCGACAAATTGGCCGTATCTACATGGGCACCGAGAGCGCGCTTGACATGGCAAAACCTACAGGTACCTACGCGGTAGAGATGCTGGCACAGCGTTTTGGGGCAAAATTTGGCACGGATTGCTTCCGCCATTGCGACGTGCTGGACATGACCTTTGCCTGCATCGGGGCAGTAGATGCACTGCAGAACACCCTCGATTGGGTAGCTGCCGACCGTTCCCGCATCGGTATCGTGGTGGCGAGCGACATCGCCAAATACGAACTTCAAAGCTCGGGCGAATACACG
Organism: Saprospiraceae bacterium; assembly: GCA_031373015.1. Lineage (GTDB taxonomy): Bacteria > Bacteroidota > Bacteroidia > Chitinophagales > Saprospiraceae > M3007. The sequence goes on along the minus strand of JANMME010000725.1, from coordinate 6,826 downwards.
CAGGGGGCGGGCGCAGTGGCCATGTTGGTGAAACACACACCCCGTCTTTTGGCCATTCGCCCGCTTTTTGGCGTGGCCATGGAGAGCGTACACGATTTTTTTAAACCCCGCCGCGAGCGTTTTTCTGAAACGCCCGTGTTCGACGGCCAATACTCCAACCTCTGCTACCAGAATCGTAAGACGGAGGCTTTGGCCGATTTTCGCCGCCGGGCAATAGAAGCCAAATTGTTTCGAGGTGACCAGTTCCCGGCACTTTCCGAGCGTTGGGCGCGTATGATTTTCCACCTGCCTTATGCTTTTCATGCAAAACGAATGTTTGTAGAAGCATTTGTGGAAGAACGAAAAAGAAAAGGCGTTTGGGAATCTGATGTGGCAAAATATGGCTTTGTTGAACCTCTATCGGGGCAATTCCCAGACACAAAAATCTTTGGCAAAGCACAGGCAGGTTTTTTCAAAACAGTGTCAGAATCAACGCTTTATCGCCGTTTCGTAAACGAAAAACTCGAACGTGCACAACGTGCCAGCCAGGAAATAGGCAACCTTTACACGGCCTCCATCTTCCTTGCCCTTATGAGTTCGCTCGAATGCGATGCGCACGAAAAGAGCGTGCTTGCTGGCAAGCGCATTGGCTTCGTGGCCTACGGAAGCGGCTCAAAAGCAAAGGTTTTTGAGGCCGTGGTGCAAAAAGGCTGGGAGTCGGTGGCGGAACAGTTTAGTGTATTTGATAAATTGAAAAACCGCCGCGCCATTGATTACGACCAGTACGAATTGTTGCATACAGGTGAACAGCTTGGGCCAGTATTTAAGGAAGCAAAGCGTTGGGGCTTGGAGCGGATTGGTCACGAAGGTGTGACGATGGGGGCGAGGTATTACGCTGAGGCATAAGCCCATCTAGTAAACAACGGGCGACCCAAATGGGCCGCCCGCTGTAAAGTCTATCGGAAAAACGGAGCGGGTTAAGATTTCCCCGCATCCAACTCGTCTTGCCATTTTTTAAGCTCGTCCCACTTGCCTTGGTCGGCCATGCCGGCTTGCTTTGCCCAAGTGCTTGGGTCGTGTATCTGGAAGCTCGGCCCGGCGGCCTCGAGGATTTCCTTGATGCGGTCGGTAGAAGCTTCCGAAAGCGCTTTCCAAGTATTGATGCCCGCTTTTTGGAGCACTTCCTCAATTTTCGGCCCGATACCTTCCACGATTTTTAGGTCGTCGGCTTTCCATTTTTTTCCAGCAAACAGGAAGCTGGCGGCTGCTGCAGCTACACCAGATTTATTTCCACCGCCACCAGCGGGGGCGTTCTTGGCTTGTTCGCGCAACGCCATGCGCTCACTTTCGCACAACATTAGGTCGTCTCTCAGCTTGTGAATTTGACCAGATTTGGCTTCGCTGTCTGCTTCGGCGGCAGCGAGTTTCATGCGGGTGTTCGTAAGTTCTTCGGTGAGGGTGCTGACACGCCCACTGAGTTCGGCAACTTGGTCGCGCAGCCAGCCTACTTTGTAATAGGCGCGGGCGGCGAGCCAGCCGAGGAGAAATGGTATAAGGCAAAGTGCAAGTGCAGTGGGCAAATTGTCCCAAATGCTGCAATTCAAGAGAATATGTGAAAGCATGGCTAGTTTTGTTTTGAATGTTTAACGGTTGACGGTGATGACGACCCGGCGGTTCTGGTGGCGGCCCTCCTCATTGTCGTTGGGTGCCACAGGCTCGGATTCGCCTTTGGAGTTAGTGGTGATGCGGGATGCGGCGATGCCATTGGACATAAGGATTTTCGCTACGGATTTGGCCCGGGCAGCCCCAAAAGCCAAGTTGCTCTCCGTGGAGCCCACGTCATCCGTATGGCCTACTACTGAGAACGTAGCAGTGGTGGCTTTGTGCTTCTCGCAGAGATCTTTCAGGTAAGCGTCCACTTTCGGATCGCTTTCCTTCTCCGTCGAATTGTAAGGGAAGAGCAAGATCACGTCCTTGTCAGACTCGATGATGGCGCTGTCTTCTTTTTTGAGCACCATTTTGAGCCAGGAGAAGCCGGCACTTTCTTTGGGGGCGCCGCCTTCGACGAGCCCATCGTCCACAAGCTTGGCCGCCAGTTTCGCACGGTTGGCGGGGAACTCCGGTGCGAGCATGTCGCGAATGGAAGCAGCGCGGGCCAAGGCGAGTTTTTCGCCATTGGCTTCGTTGGCGCGATAATAACCAGTAATTAGGAGGGTGTCGCCTTGGTGACCTTTGGTTTCAATCAGGGATTTTTTCCATTCGGAAAATTTGGGATCGTCAATGGGCTTGTCGGCGTTCCAGTTGAAAAGCGGGACGCCGGAAGTCCCCGAGGCGGTCGCCCCAGCAGAAGTGCCGTCGCAACAGTGGCATACATTGCAATGCCAGTAGTTGACGCACCAAGCTGTGTAGCCCGCGAATAGCAGGCCGATGAGCCATAGTGGAATTTTCATGTGAAAATGATTTTACGTTTTGTACTGTTTTATTTTGACAAAAGTCTGAAACAAAAAACATTACAAGTGCTATTTTGGTAAAAACTTTTTTTGGAGGCTTGAATAAACAAAAAGCCCTCCCGAATCGGATGATCCGGGAGGGCTGGTTTGCCAGAAGATGCGAGGTCAAAAGGCCATCGCATGAGATGCGAGGTCAAAAGACCATCGCATGGCAAGATCACTTTTCGTCGTAGCTGAAAGGCAAGATTTTTGCGTCTTTCACCGTCGAGAGCGTCATCAGGGTCTTCAACCGCTCGATTTCTTCGATCTGGCTGATGGTCTTGAAGAGCAGTTGCTCGTAAGTGGGGATGTCCTTGCAGATGATCTTCATCAGGAAGTCCGCCTCACCAGTGATGATGTAGCATTCCGTCACTTCATCAATTTTCCCGATCTTCTCCAGGAAACTGTTGAGGGCATTTTCCTTCTTCCACGCCAGGGACACCAATACAAAAGTCTTGACATTCAAGCCCATTTGGGTTGGGTTCACATGGGCGTGGTAGCTCTGAATGATATCGCTCTGTTCCAGCTTCTTCACGCGTTCGAGCGTGGGAGCGGGCGAGAGGCCAATTTTCTTAGAGAGGTCGAGGTTGGTGATCTTGCTGTTCTCTTGCAGGATTTTCAGGATCTTCAAATCAATTTTATCCAATTTGTCAGACATATCGCGTAGTTTGGTTGTGAAATATAATTTCGGATCAAAAAGTTGGGCAAAGGTAAGGTGCGACAAAATGATTTGCAAGCATTGAACGGTCAAACCTCTGTAAGTTTTGTTAATAAACCGTTTTTGTCAGATAGTGGCATGAAAATGAAAGGGTTCGGCGGGAAAGAATCTTGATTTTGCCAATAATTATTTCCCCGTTTTGGCAAATCCAGACAATTTTAGGAAGAGGAGGCCGCTTGCTTGAACCCATTGTTAAAACTGCCAAATAAAAAAGGTGGGATGGTGGGTTTGGGGTTGGTGGAAAGCTGGAGATCTAGCAAATTGTTTGGGGCGGGCATTTTCGCAGGCGTTATTAGATTGAGAACTGGTCAGCACATGCAGCACCTGATGTTAAATCTGTTCGCGATGTTTGGCCGTTTGAGTTTTGTTAATTACTTTCGTCTGCGTTTCGCTCCAACTTTTCGATTGTGTAAACAGGAGTGTAGCCAGCAGACCTGCTTTAATCCCTTTTTGGGCAACAGACTTTTAGATGTTAGGCTTTGAACTTTTAAAGATTTGTCCTAAGTCTAGTGTCTAAACATCTAAAGTCCATCTTATAATCACGCTAATCCATCACTTACTTGCAGCGGTTTCATGAAAAGTTTTGTCAGTCGGCAACGGCTGGCAGAGTGATCTCTTTTTCTTCACCCAACCAATGATTTTTCAACATGAAAAACATTCTTTCCTCACAATGCTGCGCTCCCCAGCGCACAAACAACCAAAAATCCCCTACCTTGAATTTCGGGGGGGGGGGTAGCCCTTTTCGGCTTGCCCGCCAAAGTCTTTTCACGACGGCGGGCCTTCACTTTTTTACTCCTAATGGCCATGTGGTGCTTTGTTCCTGATGTTGCCTTCGGGCAGCCGGGCGGGCCGGGCACTGCTTGGACTGCGGGGGTGAACTTTCACAGCAATTCTCCTGTCGGGGAAGATACCTGGGCATTTGACGCTGCTGAGATGGCCAATGGCGATTTGGTAGTGGTCGGTTATGCCGAAACCAATGGTGGTGCTACCAGAGTGCCAGCTTACGCCGTTTTGGACAAGCTTGGCACTCTAAAATATAGCAAAAAGTATGATTATACCATTGGCGCTGGTGCATTTGCGCAAATAGCGAAGGCATCTGAATATTGCATCTTGGCTGGCTGGCATGGTGGTCAAGCGGTTCTAACTAAGTTAGATGCCAATTACAATGAAGTTTGGCGACGGAATTTTGACTTGCCCGACGATGATGGAGTCGAACGTTTGCATTCTGTTGAAATCCTATCTGATGGCAGAATTTTGCTTTCTGGAGGGTTCAGAACTAGTGCAGTTCCACATGGAGGCACCTTTTTTACCATTCGGGATGCGAACGGCAATTTTATTGATACCAATAACGACCATATAGATAATGATTCGACCGTCATTTTTTCAGATGTAGATGGGAAAATTCTGGACTGCAAAACGGTGACAGCAAACGGCAATACCTATGTACTCTCCACAGGGTTCAAAATTGTCAATGACCAAAACTGGAAATTTGAAATCGAAGAACTTGGCGACGATACCGAGCTCAACGCAGATGATGACCCACTCGTGGGAGAACAGCGTTTTATCCAGGATTGGGATGTGATGGTTGGTATTTTCAATGTCGACCAAATTAATCCAGGCATGAGTTCTTCTATTTTCAAGTATTACAACTCTAAAGATTTTGATTACCTGAGTTTTGGGGTAGGCGATGCTGAAACTGGCGTTAACAATAACCCGGAGATTTGGGACGCGCCATCCTGTGCAAGTTCGTATGGCCCCTGCACACCAGGAAGGAGCGCCAAGGCACCTGGGTGGGGCACAGGCTCTGTAAATGGCTCACCAGTAGTGTACCGGTATTGCGGGTATATTCCGACTACTCCTGACCCCAACAGCATCAATGGCCGAACATGTTTTGTCTCAAAAGACGTAGGGCGCAGCATAATTTATACCAACGGCTATGTATATGTGGCTGCCGAGATGAACACCTTTGAAATGACGGGAGACGCTTACAGGAGTTTTCACCGAAATGCTCAAAACGGAGTAGAACTACGAGGGCTTGACTGTGACGAGCCTGCCCACGAATACCACGCCTACAAAGATGCCTACATCCATCTCCTAAAGTTAAACTTAGATGGTACGCTTGCAACTAATGCACCGCCTGCTGTTGAAAACGTGACCCACTGCAGCGGTGGCGACTTTTACGCTACCATCGTAGCCGACCGAATCGACGGTAAAATCGTGCTCGGTACCACCACCGCCGATAGGGGCATCTGCGGCCTGCCACCCATTGACGCATGCGAGGTGGCAGAAGCGCACCTTTTGATGAAAATTGACCCGGTCACGCTCCAAACAGTCTGGCAGCAACACTACCTTTCGGACGCCGAAGGCCTGGGAGGCTCTTGCGCCTTTGGACTTATACAGACCGCCGACAACGGTTTTCTCATGATCGGCAACAGCGAATACGAACACCCAAACGGCCATGAGGACGAGACTTTTACTATCGTCAAGTTCACGAGCGACTGCTTACAAAATACAACATTTGATGTGGGCGACTATACCGTGCCTCCGGGACAGGGCTGGACGGTGTGGGGGCCTACTACCAAGCCTCCCATTACCCGTGTAAATGGGTTGGTGACGGTACCAAGTGGAGCCACACTCGTGATCAGCGGGATCACGGTGGAAATTGCCAATTCCAAAAACCTCCCCGGGCTAAAAAAATGCGGCATCGTGGTGCAGCCCGGCGGTAATTTGAAAGTCCAAAACAACGCCATATTGAGCGGCCTGAGCATCTGCGGCCCAGCCCAAATGTGGGACGGAATTGTTGCGCTGGGAAATCCCGCATCGGCCCAAACAATACCCCTGCAGCCATTTGTTGAGGTTACGGACAATTCCCGTATCGAAAATGCTATGCGCGGCACGGTATTGGGTGATGCAGCCTGGTTCACCGCAGAGGAGGAGCCTGTTGAGATCGATGGCACAATCGGCACGGTAGCATACCACCAATATGCTGAAAATTATACGCGGGGCGGTGGAAAACTGACTGTGAGCAATGGGCTTTACCGCAATTGCGGCAAGGGCGTGGTATGGAACCCCTACAACAAGTTTTCCAACTTGAGCATACTTACAGATACCCGTTTTGAGTGTACCAGTGCTTTGGTTGACCCAGAATACCGACCTTTCAATACCGCACTTGGCGACCCCACAAGCACAGAGACCTTTTGCGAGATACAGTCCAACCGGGGTATAACATTTCAAAACTGCTTGCACCGCAACACTGCTCCTGGCATCCTTTTCCCAAACCCGCGCAACAAGCCCTCGGGCATCCTGAGCATGGACGGGCAGTTTAAAGTGGACGGCCCTTCTACCATCTTCCAAGGCCTTTACGTGGGTATAACAGCCAACGGTATTGCCTCCGGTATTCCTTCTGCTATCTCCGTCAATGGGGCACACTTCGCCAACGTGTATCAGGGCATTAATCTGGTGGCCACGATGGGCACAGAGGTGTTAGGGTGTACCTTTGGCGCAATGCCCAATACCGCATCCACCGTTGACGGCGATGCTTCTGGCATCTTCTGCACAAACGCTACCGCTTACACACTCAGAAATAACATCCTGAGCGGCAGCGCGACGAACTACGGGATCGTGTCGAGAAATTCGGCCT
>JANMME010000718.1:0-2111 GCA_031373015.1 Saprospiraceae bacterium | reverse complement strand
TCGATGAGCTCGCTGCGGCGGGCGTTGCCCATGCGGAACATCAGCCCTTTTCCAAGCTTATAGGGCGCGACAAGGAGGTTTTCACTAAAAACAATTTTGGCGGTAGGCCGCGAAAAACGCCCATACAACAAGCCTGTCATCAAAGCAAAAGCAAGCAGCCCCATAAAAGATTCCAGCGAAGCGACAATACTAGTCAGGTAACTATTGGGACTAATATGCCCATATCCAACCGTCGTTAATGTCTGGCTACTAAAAAAGAAGGCCTGCATAAAATTGTGCCCGAAAGTACTCAAAGTTATGCCGTTGAATTGCTCTACCCCAATGAAGACATAAAGGAAGGAGAACAAAATATTGATCACCAGAAAAAAGGAAAACAGGAGCAATAGAAAAAACCACCCAGGCATCGTGACAAGGTGATAATAGGTATTGTCCAAGCGGCCAATGGGTTCACGGAATACATTGAAAGAGCCGTTTGGGTTCATCAACCGGCCATCTAAGGCCACGTTTTTGCCAAAGCCCAGCTCGCGGTCGAGGGGTTTGCTTTTTATCTTGCGCAAAAGCTTGCTTAGATTGTTGCTTTGTTCTTTTTGAATCATAAAATGTACCTGCAAATAAACCTGATTTCGCCAAACAAAAGGCGGTTCTTAAAGTTTAAGCGAGCATGAAACGACGCGCTATTGTTTGGTTTAGACAAGACCTTCGGCTACATGACAACGAAGCCCTCGCCACAGCCCTCCGTATGGCTGAGGAAATAGTCCCTATTTATATTTTTGACGAGCGGGTTTTCCTCGGCCAAACTCGATTTGGCTTCCCCAAAACAGGCAAACACCGAGCTCGCTTTATCCTGGAAAGCGTTACCGAATTACGTGAAAACGTGCAGAAACTGGGTGGACAACTATTGGTTCGCATCGGAAGGCCCGAAAGTATCCTGTCCGAAATGGCCCAACAGATCAAAGCATCCTGGGTTATCTGCAACCGCGAGCGCACTCAGGAAGAAGTGTTGGTGCAGGATGGGCTGGAGCAAAAGCTTTGGGGTATCGGCGTAGAACTGCTTTATACCCGTGGCAAAATGCTCTACCACACGCAGGACTTGCCCGTGCCGGTACACCATACCCCTGATGCTTTCACGCAATTCCGCAAAGAGACCGAGCATATTACCCCGGTAAGAGAGCCGCTACCTTCGCCTACCGCTTTACCGCCTTTGCCCCAGAATCTTGAACCGGGCGAAATGCCAACTTTGCAGGATTTTGACCATGCTCTTTTTGAGCCTGACCCACGTGCTGCGCTCGCTTTTAAAGGCGGTGAGACCGAAGCGCTACGCCGTTTGCGCCATTATTTCTGGGAAAAAGACCTCGTCGCTCAATATAAAGATACGCGAAATGGCCTCATCGGGCCAGATTACTCCTCTAAATTTTCCCCTTGGCTTTCCGCTGGGTGCCTATCTCCCAAATACATCTATCACGAACTCAAACGCTACGAACGCGAGCGCTTGAGCAATGAAAGCACCTACTGGCTGTTCTTTGAACTGCTTTGGCGTGACTTTTTTCGCTTGATGGGCAAAAAATACGGCAACCGAATCTTTAAGAAAGGGGGCACTCAGGAAAAAGACATGCGTCATTTGAAGGATAACCGGGAGATGTTCGAACTTTGGGCAACTGGCCAGACCGGGGTTCCTTTTGTAGATGCCAATATGCGCGAACTTGCGGCCACAGGATGGATGAGCAACCGAGGACGCCAAAATGTGGCATCCTTTCTGGTGCGCGATCTCAAAGTAAACTGGCAAATGGGCGCAGCATATTTTGAAAGCCAATTGATTGACTACGACCCATGCAGCAACTGGGGCAACTGGAATTATGTGGCCGGTGTGGGCAGCGACCTTCGGGAAGACCGCTATTTCAACATACTTACCCAAGCGAAAAACTACGACCCGCAGGGCGGATACGTTCGTATATGGTGCCCTGAGCTTGCCGGGGTTCCAGCCGATAAAATCCACCGCCCCGATCTTTTGAACGCAACCGAACGGAATGGCTACCCAAAATCGGTCGTTAAAATTGACAAGTGGATGCAGTAAGTAATCAGGCAATATTCAACCGCCGAGGCGCAGAGGCGCA
>JANMME010000714.1:0-14345 GCA_031373015.1 Saprospiraceae bacterium | reverse complement strand
GTCTCATCCGTGTCATCCGTGTGCTGATGGGCCACGGATGACGCAGATGAGACACGGATTGAATCAGAAACGCTACATACTGCGGCAAATGCAACGACCATTTTATCTCCTTAAAAATCAATGGCTTATGATATTTCAACCAATACAATTGCAGCCCGGAATTCAAATTCCCAAGCATGGGCGAAGCGGTTTCAAGCGCGATTTTTGCCTCCTCACCGTAGGTATTGAAAAACTGTTTTCGGAGTTTCTCGGGGAAAGGTTTGAGGTAATTGTACAACGGCGTGAGGGGCTGGCCCTTAGCATCCAGATGGACAAAACTCGCGCCGTACGTGGTGCAATTGATGGCCCGGATTTGAAAACGCGCATCATTTAGCACCTCGCTGACGGTTTCTAGCACCCAGTTTTTCAGCAGATTCAAATCCTCGCAAGGCTCGCCATCCTCATCTGTAGTTTCGGCAAGTTGCGTGCTTTTTTCAAACACGATGCGGTAGTCCTCGTCGAAGACGAAGCATTTTTTGTTGGTCTTGCCGATGTCGAGAAGTAGGATCATAATCTGTATAAATCCGTGTCTCATCCGCGTCATCCGTGTTCCATTGGGCCACGGATGACACGGATAAGACACGGATTTTTTTAGAGACCAGTAGCCATGGTTTTTTTACCCCGTTTTTCAATCAATTTCTTCCGAATTCCCAAACTTCGGTAGACCCCAATCGGATCCATTGCACCGCCCGCTTGTCGGGTAGCTTCCGCCACAAGCGCCCGGGTATCGGTTGCAAAAACATCCCGTAAAAGCTCCTCGGCTGCCAGCACATCGTTGTTTTCTTGGGCAGCAGCAAGCGCCGCACGATTCACAATCAAGGCTTTGGTGTATGTGATCAGGATATTCTGGACGGATTGCATCAGGTCTTCGAGCGGGTCTTTCACGTTGTGGCTGGCATCTATCATCCAGGCGAGTGGTGGGTTTTTCACCGACGGATCACTTATCGCATCCACCAATTCATTGAAAATCAGGAAAAACTGATAGGGTTTGATACTCCCGGTCGTCAGGTCGTCGTCGCCGTACATCGAGCCGTTGAAATGGAATCCGCCGAGCCGCCCGAAGTGCATCAGTCGTGCCACGATCTGCTCGATATTGGTATTGGGCAAATGGTGGCCCAAATCCACGAGCACTTGGGCGTTTTTACCCAGATGCTGACAAAGCGAATACGAAGTGCCCCAATCCGGGATCACCATGGAGTAGAAATTTGGTTCAAAAGGCTTATATTCAATGAGCATCGTCCAGTCATTGGGCATGGCCTGATAAATGCCCGCAAGCGAATCGGCGGTTCGCTGCCAGGCCCGACGGAAATGCTGCTGGCCCGGGAAGTTGGAGCCATCGGCCAGCCAAACCGTCAACACCTTGGAATCCAAGGCTTTACCGTGCTCGATGCAGGCAATATTGTGGTCAATGGCTTGCTGTCGCACCGCGGCATCTGTGTGGCAGAGTGAACCAAATTTGTAGGAAAGCGGCTGATCAGGCTGGTCTTGAAACGTGTTGGAATTGACCGAGTCTATCTTCAAGCCATACGTCTTCAAAAGGTTTTTCAAAGCTGCCGGGTCGCGTGGAATATCCCATGGAATATGCAACGAAATAGAATCCGAGGAACGATTGAGTTGGTGCAACAAACCCACGTCCTCGATTTTCTCTTCTAAACTGCGTGGCTCGCCACCTCCGGGAAACCGCCCGAAGCGTGTGCCGCCCGTGCCCAGCGCCCAGGAAGGAATAGCAATTTGAAATGCCTTTAATTTTTCAATAATACTTTGAACATCAATGCCTTTTTGGCTTAACAATTCGGAGATGTGTTGAAAATGAAACTCGTGGGCAGCACGGTTTTTATGGTTGAATTCCTGAATTTCGTTGCTAATATCCATCATAAGAATCTGTTTTATCCGTGTCCCATCCGTGTCATCCGTGGCCCAATGGAACACGGATGATACGGATGGGACACGGATTTTTTTTAATCATTTTAGATAAAACACCTCCCGCAGTGGTACGCTCACCGGCGAGTGATCTGGGTTGGTTTCCATGATGTCGGCCATGTAAGCCCACCAGCGTTGCATCACTGGGTGACTTGGCAAATCATCCAGACGGTCTGGGCTTTCGATGTCTAGCACACCAAACACCGCGAGGGTTTCTTCATCCAGAAAGATCGAGTAGTTGCGGACGCCCGTTTCTCGGAGCAGCTCGGTGAGTTCCGGCCAGAGCGCGTCGTGGCGGCGTTTGTACTCTCCGGTCTGGCCGGGGTGGAGTTTCATTTTGAAGGCGATGCGTGGCATAGGATTTTTTTTTGTGTGCTGGTGGAACACGGATGACACGGATGAGACACGGATTATTTTAGATTTGGTTTGAATGAATTATCATACACTTTCCTCTTAAAAGAAGGTTTTTTCCCAAAGTTAAACAGCAAACCAACTTCCATTTCGGTTCCGCAGAGGTAGTTGATCAATTGAAATTCGTGCTCGTCAACAAGTGCTTCTGCGGCTTTCAATTCGATGATAATGAGTTTGTTAACTACCAAGTCAGCGAAGTACTCTCCGACTTCAACGCCTCTAAACCATACCTTAATTTTTTTATGTGCTTCTACTTCAAGACCAGCCTGCTTAAGGGCCAAATAGAAAGAATTTTGGTAAACACGTTCAAGAAATCCATGGCCGAGTTCGTTGTAAACTTGATAAAACACTTTGATGATTTGTTCAGTGAGCGCTTCATGTTTCATTTGCGATTTTGATTTTTAGTCGTGTTCGATCAAAGTGGAACACGAATTATGGATTGGTTTTGTTGATCTGAAAGGAGGATTGAGTACTAGCCTTATACTAAGGTACGAATAACCCCACCAAAACCAAATCATTTATCCGTGTCTAATCCGTGTCATCCGTGTTCCATCAGCACACGGATTCATCTCAAAAAACCCATTGCCACGCCCCCATCCACATTCAGCGCATTGCCGGTAGATTTATTCAAAAGCCCGCCCACAAAGGCAAAACAAGCGTTGGCAATGTCTTCTGGTAATATGATCTCATTCAGCAAAGTGCGTTTGGCGTAGTAGGCGGGAAGTTCTTCCACCGTAATGCCATACGCTTTGGCACGGCCCTCTGCCCAGCCACCCGACCAGATGTTGGAGCCTGCAATGACCGCATCGGGGTTCACGGTATTCACCCGGATATGATCTGGGCCGAGTTCGGCTGCAAGCAACCGGGTAAGGTGCGCTTGTGCGGCTTTGGCGGAGCCGTAGCCTGCGTTGTTGGGGCCTGCTACCACGGCGTTTTTGGAGACAATATTTACAATATCGCCGCCGAAACCTTGCTTGCGCATCACATTCACCCCTGCTTGGCTGACCAAGAACTGGCCTTTTACCAGTATGTCATAGAGTTTGTCCCAATTTTCCTCGGTGTGTTCCGCCAAGGGTTGGGAAATACTGATGCCAGCGTTGTTCACCACAATATCCACACCACCGAAAGCGAGGCTGGCCGCTTCGAAAGCCCCTGTAATAGACTGGTAATCACTCACATTGAGCAGGATTGCCATTACAGCATCCTTGCCAAAGTCTTTCAAAAACTCCACTTTTGCCTCCTCCAAACGATCCGGGTTGAGGTCGTTCAATACCACACAAGCGCCCTCCTCCGCAAATTTCCGGGCAATGGCCTTGCCAATACCGCCAGCCGAACCGGTAACCAAAGCCACTCGTCCCGTGAGGGGTTTGGGCTTCGGCATCCGTTGCAATTTTGCCTCCTCCAAAAGCCAGTATTCGATATCAAACGCCTCCTGACGCGGCAGTGAGGTATACTCCGAAACAGCCTCCGCGCCACGCATCACATTGATGGCGTTGGTGTAAAACTCCGCCGCTACGCGGGCGGTCTGTTTGTCCTTCGCAAAGCTGAACATACCCACGCCGGGCCACAAGATGACCACCGGATTGGGGTCGCGCATCGCAGGGCTGTTCGGGTGTTTGCAGGCTGCGTAATAGTCGGCGTACAGCTGGCGGTAGGCTGCGAAGGCCGGAGTCAGTTTTTCTTTGATGTTGGCAACGTCGGACAAATCCTTTTCAGGTTTTAAATCCAGTACTAAGGGGCTGATCTTAGTTCGCAAAAAATGGTCGGGACAAGAGGTTCCAAGCGGGGCAAGCCTTTCCAAATCGTTTGAATTGATGAATTGGAGCACACGCTCATCGTCAGAGAAATGACCTATCATGCTGGTTTGGCTCGAACAAAAACCGCGAAGGATTGGGGCAAGCGTAGCGGCTTGTTTGGTTCGAACCGTATTCGTAAGCCCTTGAATTTTTGCACCCCCAAATACCGGCTGTCTAGTGAGGGTGCGACTTGAAGTCGCACCCTCACTAAAATTGAGATATTCCGCACACATCTCAATGACTTCCAGCGTGTTGACATAACTTTCATACGCCGTTTCACCCCAGGTAAACAAGCCGTGCGAACCGAGCATGATGCCGCGTAATGCGATGCCTTTTTGGGCATTTTCCTCCAGACATTCCAGCAACTTCAGTCCCAGGTCAAAGCCCGGACGCTGCCAGCCTACCCAGCCAATTGCGCCACCAAACAATTCGCTGGTAATGCGTTCCCCATCCTTCGCAGCAGCGATGGCGATGGCTGCGTCCGGGTGTAAATGATCTATGTGTTTGAACGGCAAAAAGCCGTGCAAAGGCGTGTCAATAGAAGGCGCTTTAGAAGCGAGGTCATAGATGCAATGGTTGAAAAGTTCCACCATCTCGTCTTCGTGATGCAGGCCGCGATAGACGTCTTTGAGGCTGCGCAAACGTTCGACGTAGAGTGCCGCCAAGCCGCTTCGTTTCATCGTGCCCAGGTCCCCACCAGAACCTTTGACCCACATTACTTCGACTTCGTTGTCGGTGAGTGGGTCTTTTGCGATGGCTTTACAGGAAGTATTGCCGCCGCCATAATTGGTGAGGCGGAGGTCGGCGCCAAGCAGGTTGGAGCGATAGACAAGCAGTGCAACCTCATCTCCGGCAAGTTCGGCGGCTTTTTGTTCGTCCCAGAGGTAGGAGACGTATTGATAGTTTTTACCTGACATTTTTATCTATTTTATCTGTGTCCCATCCGTGTCATCCGTGGCCTGATTGAACACGAATGACACGGATGAGACACGGATTTTTATTTCATCGAATTACCCCACCCTACCAGTACCACCGACAACAAGATCACCCCAACACCCGCCAATATCGTAACAAACGTCCGCCTGCTCACCCCTTTCCACTCTTTCAAAAACAAGCCCCAGGCACTGGAGACGAGGATGATAAAGGCCATGTGCAAAATCCAGGAACTCGCCCCGTTGCCCATCTTCGATTCGCCCATGCCGTAGAAGAAAAATTGCATGAACCAGGTCGTGCCAGCAAGGGCTGCCCAACCATAATTATTGAGCAAGGCAGACTTGCGGTTTCCGTAATCGCCGAAACTTTTGTTTCTGAAATTCAGCAACATACACCAGACAAGGTTGGTCGTCAGGCCGCCCCAGAGCAGCACCACGAAAATTACATTGTTCTGAAAAAGCGGGTTGGCGCCGTGTTCAATGGCCACGGGTGCCATGCTTTTTCCGGACTCAATTCCAAAATTAAAACAGGCAGAAAGGATGCCCGAAATAGTGGCAACGAGCAGACCTTTGGTCAAATTGAATTCCGCTACGCCGGCTCTTTTTGCCGCATCGTCCAGTTCTTTTTCCTTCAGCATACCGGCCCTGCCGCAAATGGCAATGCCCGCCAGACAAACCGCTACCCCGACCAAAATCAATTGCCCACCCGAGTTATTAAGCATTTCCCCAATGCCCATTTTCCCTGCGGTCGGGTTTATACCATAATATATGGAAGGTACCAGCGAGCCAAATGCAGAGCAATACCCCAGAGCAACGCTCATACCCAAACTCATACCCAAATAGCGCATCGCCAGGCCAAACGTTAACCCGCCGATACCCCAGAGCAATCCAAAAAAGTAGGTCCAAAACAGGGTGCTCCCATCCGTGCTGCGGATGATGCCCATGAAATCAGGCACGGTCAGTGCAGCTGCTACAGAAGGTACAATGAGCCAGGAAAACACGCCGCCTACGATCCATGCACTTTCCCAGGACCAGCCCTGGACTTTGCGAAATGGGACGTAAAAACTGCCGGAAGCAAAGCCCCCGATGAAGTGAAAAATAATGCCGAGTAAGATTTGCATAATCAGTTCTATCCGTGTCCCATCCGTGTCATCCGTGTGCTGATGGAACACGGATGACGCGGATGAGACGCGGATTTTTAGTTTGTTATCTTAAATACGAATTTCCCGGAGCCGGTTTTCAGCACGACATAGCCGGTTTCAGTTCCTGCGATTTTTATTTCTGGCAAGTCAGTCAGCGGTTTCCCGCCTTCTGTAATGGTCGAGCTTTCTGAAGCTGGTACGAAAATGGTCGCAGTGGTATTGGGCGGAATTTCCACGTTGAGTGTCAGGGTTTTGCCGTCGTTTTGCCAGCGACTGGAAGCTTGGCCGTATAGGGTTTGTAAGCTTGCAGCCGCTTCTGTAAAGCCGCCGCCTGGATGCGGTTGAATTCGGATGGCTTTATAGCCTGGCGCATAAGTTTCAGTGTCAAGGCCTGCCATGACGCGGTACATCCAATCACCGATGGCCCCGTAGGCATAGTGGTTGAAGGAGTTCATCGTGACTGCCTGGAAACTGCTATCGGGCCGGATACCGTCCCAGCGTTCCCAAATGGTGGTGGCGCCCATGGTGACTGGGTACAGCCAAGAGGGGTAGGTTTTTTGATTTAAAAGGGTGTAGGCCAAGTCATTATAGCTAAAACGGATAAGCACATGACAGAGATAGGGAGTACCCAAAAACCCGGTAGTCAAGTGATTGCCGTAGTTTTTGATGTTTTCTGCCAGATTTTTGGCTGCTTGTTCTCGCTGGTTTTCCGGCAACAAATCAAACTGCAAAGCCAACACATACGCCGTTTGCGTAGATGAAAGCGGACGGCCATTGGGCGTGACATACTCGTTCAGGTAAGCCGTTTTGACTTTTTTCAACAGTTCGGAATAGGCCACCACTTCGTCTTTTTTACCTAAAACTTGTGCCGCATTGATCAATAACTGAGTAGAGTGCGCGTAAAAACACTGCGCAATCAAGTATTTGTCCGTAATCGCCGAGCGTCCATCATTGTCGTCCGCCCTACTGTAAAACAGCCAATCGCCAAAATGGGCACCAGTGTTCCATAGATCGTTTTTGCTTTCTTTCCGCATGTATTCCACCCAGGCTTTCATGCTCGGGTATTGATCTTCCAGAATGCGCCGATCTCCATACGCGAGCCACATATTCCAAGGAATAATAGTGGCCGCATCGGCCCAACCAGCCGAAGCGCCGTTTCTCGGCCGCAGCACATTGGGGATCACCCAAGGCACCATGCCATCAGTCTGTTGGTCGGCAGCCATGTCTTTCAGCCATTTGGCGAAGAAGTTATGAGCGTCGAAGTTGAACGTAGCTGTTCGGCTAAAAGCCTGGGCATCCCCGGTCCAGCCAAGACGCTCGTCGCGTTGGGGGCAGTCGGTGGGTACATCGAGGAAATTGCCACGTTGTCCCCATTGAATGTTGTGTTGCAGTTGATTGATGAGCGGATCAGAGCTGGTAAAACTTCCTGCGGGACGCATATCCGAATACAAGGCCACGGCTGTGATGTTTTCAGGCTTTAAGTCTCCTGGATAGCTTTCCTCGTCCGCCGAAGCTGTAGCGTAGGTGGAAATCTTCGCGTAGCGAAAACCGTGAAAAGTAAAATGTGGCTCGAATTTTTCGTAGTCGGATTTAAGCACGTTTCCAAAGTTGTCAAACCTCAAACCTTTGAGAATCCAGGTATCCGTGCAGCGGGCAGCGCGCAGATTGTCTGTGTAAAAATTCCCCTGCTTGTCCAACACTTCGGCAAATTGCAACACCACTTGGTCTCCGTTTTTGCCTTTCGCATTTAATTCAACCCAACCGACGAGGTTTTGCCCAAAGTCGGCCACCAGTTCGCCTTTCGGAGTGCGGAAAATTTTGACAGGCTTGAATGTTTCATGTTTTCTAATGGGTTCGTTGTAGGTGCCAATGAGGTTTTCCTTTGGAAAATCTTTCACTGCGGCACTGCTCCATTTAGAGTCGTTGAAACCCGGCGAAGACCAGCCAAGTTGTTCAAAACGAGCATCATACGTTTCTCCGTGATAAATTTCCGAACTGCGAATAGGGCCGTTCGTTGAATATTTCCAGGAACCATCCGAGCCGATGGTTTGGCGGCTGCCATCCGTAAATTCTACTTCCAATTGAAAAATCAGTGAGATATCCTTGCCGTAAAAACCATTGATATGCGCCCAGCCGATATTGCCCCGCCACCAGCCGTTCCCGAGCGTGACACCAATAACATTTGAGCCATTATTAAGCAAATCTGTGACATCATAAGCCTGATACTGGAGACGTTTTTGATAAGCTGTCCAGCCAGGCGTAAGGTAGTTTTGTCCGATGCGCTGTCCGTTGATTTGGCCTTCATACATCCCATGCGAAGTAACGTAGGCCGTCGCCGATGCGACCTTTTTCTTTAGCGCAAATTCCTTTCGGAACATCGGACTGGGCTGGGCCGAGTCTTCTGGCGCAGAGAGTGAAATCCATTTTGCCTTCCAGTCCGTTTCCTTCAAAAGCCCCATTTGCCAAAAGGCTGGCTCACTCCAGTCCGATATGTTTCCGGCATTGTCCCAGACGCGCAGCTGCCACCAGTATTTTTTGCCTGACTGTAGTGCAGGGCCGTTATAGGGAACCCAGACAGAGGCTTCGGATTGGGTTTTTCCGGAAGCCCAAAGCAGCTTTTTACTAAACAATAAATCGTTCGAATTGGAAGCAACGCGAATTTCATAAGCAGTTTGTAAAATATTGCGCCGCTCCCCGCTAAGTTGCCAGCTGAAGCGTGGCTGCGCGACGTCCAAGCCAATGGGGTTGCTTAGGTTTTCGAGGCGCAGGCTTTGAACACGCACTTGAGCAGTCGCGGTAATGCAGAAAAAAAGGAGTGCGAAAAGAATCTGCCTGCCATAGCCCAGGCGAAAGTGGTTGATCTTTTTCGATCGCATCGGTTGATGTTTTTGCGGTGCAGGGCAAATAACTGCGCCGGATTCAAATTACAGATGCAACGTTAGTGCAAGTCTTTGAGTTATCAATTGGCTTTTTAAAAAAAAGGCATACCTGCTTCATCAGACGGATCTTAAAGACCCAAAATACCCCAAAAAAGAAAATGGCCCCGGTGCTCGTTTGCCCCGGGACCGGTTTCCCTTGTATAATCTCATGAAAATCTGCAAATCTGTGATCAATCGTCTCTTCGTTCTTTGCTGCGTTGTTCTCTCTGATTGATGATACAAAGGTGCGGGCATTTTGGGCCGCTGGCTAGGACAGCAAACAGGGGTTTGTCGCCCAGCCAATTCAAGGCATTTTTCAGGCGTATTTAACGCAAATAATTGATTTCGTGTAATTTATGTCGCTAATTTACGAGCATTCACAGTCGCGCAACAACGACATTTTGGTGGCACATACGATCTAAGATAGCAGAACCGCGTAGCGGTGGCATTCCAGTAGGCACAAAAAAAACGCGGCGCTCGTTTGCGCCGCGTTCGGATTTCCCGTATATAATCTCATGAAAAGTTTCAGTTCCAGTTGTCAATGTTTGGCTCGCTCTTTCTCTTTCGCTGTTGTTATTTCTTATTGACAGTACAAAAGTGCGGCAGACCATGCCGCCTGACAAAGACACATTTTAAGGTTTGTTGAAAAAAAATCACCCAATATTTTATTATATCGGAAGAAAAAAGGCTATAAAAGCATATTTTTCAGGCAATAGATCAAATAGATTTATTTGCTTTGTTGAAAAATAATTTCAAAACATGACCTTGTTTTTCATGAAAAAAATTTTCCAAGCCTAAAATTTTTCCAAAAAAATTGCTGCTACCTCTTAAAAGCCTGCTACAAGAGGCGCCAAAAGCCAATTCTTGACCTTCTTTTAGCATTTCTGCCGCTTGCTCTTTTTTCACAAAAAAAGCGGCGTACCTTTGAAGCCTGTATTTTAATCCAAGTAATCCCCGCCAATTTAAACTAGCGGTTTTGGCCGCTAATCTCTAACCACCTGTTTTTCAACATCTAACGTCCGATGAAAAGAATGTTACTTGCTCCTGTCCTCTCCGCCATCTGCACTTTGGCTACGGCCCAAATCACCGTTACCAACGCTACTTTCCCTGCCGCTGGCGATTCGCTGGTGTATGCGGTGGACAATGCCCCCTTGGGCTTTGATCCCGCCTCCCCTCCTGGCATCAATCAAACATGGGATTTTAGCGCCCTGCAGAAAGACGACACCCTTTCTGTTGTCTATCGGCCAGCAAGCGCAGGAAACCAGTCGGCCAACTTCCCTGGCGCTGAGCTCGTTGTTAAGGGTCAGGGCGAGACCTATTTTAACTTGACCAATACCAAATTTGAATCCATGGGCTATGCCGGAGGAGATCCAACGGGCTTGGGGCTAAATGTTGTGGCAAAGTTCAATCCTCCCTTGGTGGAACGTTACGCCCCTATGAACATGTTCGATATCAAAATACCATCAACAAGCCTTCGGCTGACCTTCCCTACAAACCAGCCACCATTAGACAGTCTTTTTGCCAATCTTCCCGTGGACATTGACTCCATACGGGTAAGCGTTTCGACAGATCGTACCGAAGTAGTAGATGCCTGGGGAACGGCTACCATCCCTGGCGGCACTTACCCTGTATTGCGCCAAAAGCGCACGGAATACACCACGACGGGCGTTGAAGCATTCGTATGGATATTTCCACCAGTTTTTGGCCAATGGCTTCCTTTGAGCACCTTCCTTGGCGGCGGCGGTTTTGGCGGCACAGACACTACCGTTACCTACCGCTTTTACAGCAACACAGAAAAAGAAGATATCGCTATCGCCACGATGAACAACGACCTTTCAAAGGTGGAATCTATCCGGTTTAAATACAACCCAACTGTCCCGGCCATCGAACCGGTCTCTGCATTTTCAGGCGGCATCCAGGCATTCCCCAACCCTGCAGTAGAATGGGTGCGCTTTGATTGTGTGAACCTCACACCGGGCGACTACACGCTTAAGATCTTCAACATCATCGGCAAGTGCATCTGGAAGAAAAACTACACGCTGTCCGGGACCACCTCGTTCCGTGTCGAGCTGGAGGATTTCAAAAAAGGCACCTATATCTACAGCCTGGTAGACAAAAATGGCAATTCGGTGGGCACCAAGCGCCTGGTGGTACTGAAGCCTTGATTCAACCCGGATTATTTTAAGAAGAAATTAAACAGGAAAACCGCAAAACAGGAGAACCGGAAAATATAAAACCGAAGATTCTGATCCGAAAAAGGCCAAAATCGTTCCTTTTCGAGGTCAAACCCCTCTCGGTTTTATATTTTCCGGTTCTCCTGTTTTGCGGTTTTCCTGTTTAATTTATATACCTGTTAAAATCTGGGTTGGCCTTTATTCCTCATTTTTGCGCCATGGTTTCTAATGTTTCAAAATCTTGGTGGGGGAATGTTCTGCTCTATGGCCTTTCCTTGGGCTTATTACTGACTTCACTTCAGTATTCCCAATACCGCTTGCTCGGCTTTGGGAATACGGAAAAGTGGTATATCGGGCTGATAGCCATTTTGTTTGCCTCCCTGGGCATTTGGGCTGGCAGGAAGTTGACACATAAATCAAAGGTAGTGGAGACGTCCCTTGTCGCTGAATTCCAGCCAAAGGAGGAAGCAATGAAACGGCTCGGCATCACCCCCCGAGAATTGGACGTATTGGAGCAAATGGCACAAGGGCTTAGCAATCAGGAGATTGCAGAAAAACTTTTCGTGTCGCTCAATACCGTAAAAACGCACAGCTCCAATGTGTTTTCCAAGCTGGACGCGCAGCGCCGTACACAGGCCATCCAAAAAGCAAAGGAGTTAGGATTGATCTCCTGACCTTATCCCTCAAAAGGGTGATTTCTCCTCCAGATGTTAAAATCACCCGAAAGTGTGAGGACCAAAACAGACCTATGTACTTGGTTTGCAGCAGTTTTTCACACTAAATTTTTCTTTTTATGAAACAGACAATTCTACGTTACGGCCTTCTTTCAGGCGCTGTTGCCGCTGTGCTCATGGTTTGCACCGCATCCTTAATGGACTTTGAGAACGGCTACTACTATGGCTACGCGGGCATTTTGCTCAGTATGCTTTTTGTATATTTTGGCGTGCGCTCTTACCGGGAACAGGTAAATGGGGGCGTTTTGAGTTTTGGCAAGGGGTTTCAGGTCGGTTTGCTAATCGCCATTATCTCCGGTGTTTGTTATGCGCTAACATGGATGGTGGTAAACGAGACGATCATGCCCGATTTCATAGACAAGTATGCGGATTACGTCTTGACACAGATGCAGCAATCTGGGGCTACACAGACCCAAATTGAGCAGAAAACTGTCGAGATGCAGCAATTTAAAGAGATGTACCAAAACCCATTGATAAAATTTGGTATGACTTTTTTAGAGCCTTTCCCTGTGGGCTTTTTAGTGTCATTGATTTCGGCATTTGTGTTAAGGAAGAGGGCCGTTTGATAATTTTTTATCAACAAAAAAAAGATGCCGCAGCCTGTGCTTGGGTTGCAGCATCTTTTTTTTGTCATGAAACACCCTAGTGTTTTCCCAACCTTGACCCTGTTCGTCGAAAAGCAAACAGGATTACTTTTATACTGTACTTTATTTGTTGTCCTTTATCCTGCCGATAACGGTTCGCCACACCATTATTTCATTGGCTTTCTCAACCTAATTTTTATATGAAACAACTACTCTTTCCCCTTTCTCTATTACTTGCCTTTGCCGTTTCGACGACAAGCTCCGCTCAAAATCAAAATATCACTTTCCGCTCAAAACTCTCCTTCCCCGGCCAAACCGTGGCCAATATGAGTGGCTGGGCTTCACCCACTGGTCAGGAGTATGCCCTCGTGGGGGCTTCCAAAGGGCTGATCATTGTAGATGTAACCAACCCTGATGCTCCCGCACAGATCGTCCAGATCCCTGGCCCAGACAATGAGTGGAAGGAGATCAAAACCTATTCTCACTACGCCTACATTGTTTCGGAAGGCGGCCAGGGGGTCCAGATCGTGGATCTCGGCGCACTTCCTTCCGCCAATTTGCCCAAGAAATTTTATCATGGAGATGGGCCTATTGCCAACCAACTTAACACCATTCACGCCCTTCATATTGATTTGACAAAAGGATTCCTGTACGCTTATGGCAGCAATCTTCTCAATGGCGGAGCGGTGGTACTGAGCCTGAGCGACCCCTGGAATCCAACTTATGTGGGCAAATTTGACCAGCTCGGCTACATTCATGATGGCTATGTGGACAACGACACGCTCTATGCTGCTCACATCAACGCAGGTGAATTCTCCATCGTGAATATGGCCAATAAGGCTGCTCCAGTGCTGCTCAACACCCAAGCTACACCCACCAATTTCACCCACAACACATGGCTTTCACAAGACCGAAAAACGATTTTCGCTACAGACGAAACCGGCAACTCTTTTCTTAGCGCCTACGATGTGAGCGACCCTGCCGACATCAAATTTTTGGACAAAATGCAAACCAATCCCGGCTCTGGCAGCATTGTCCATAATACGCATATTCGGGGCAATTTTGCCATAACTGCCTGGTACACAGAAGGTGTAACCATTGTAGATGTGACAGATCCGCGTAATCTGGTGCAGACCGGCAACTACGATACTTACCCCCAAGGTTCGGGCGGCAATTTTGACGGGTGCTGGGGCGTGTACCCGTTTTTGCCATCGGGAACGCTGGTCGCCGGCACGATCACCCCAGGAGAAATCTGGGTGCTCTCCCCCACTTACCAACGCGCTTGTTATTTGGAAGGAAAAATTACTGATGCTTCCACCGGGCAGCCGCTCACGGGTGCAACGGTGGAAATTGTGGGAAATACCAACTCAAGCAAAACAACTGCTGCCGATGGCCTTTACCATACCGGCCAAGCCCAAACAGGCTCCGTGCAGGTGCAAGTGAGCAAATTTGGTTTTCAACCCGTTATCGCTTCAGCCAGTTTGATCGCTGGGGAAGTGACTATTCTTGATGTGGCGCTTTCTGCATCCTCCAGTTACACAATAGGTGGTAAGGTGATTCGTGCCAGTGATGCTGCCCCTGTCCCCAATGCCCACGTTGCCTTTGTTTCGCCGGATGCAAGCTTCGAGGTTACGGCAGATGCAAACGGTCAGTTCAGTATCCCCAACGTGGTGGGCGGGATTTATGATCTGGTGG
>JANMME010000704.1:0-8875 GCA_031373015.1 Saprospiraceae bacterium | reverse complement strand
GTAGCGTGGTGAAAGCCGGGCAAATCGTGGCTACCCTCTCCAACCCGCAGATTATCCCGATGCAGGAGGAATACCTCACGTTGGCCTCCCGAATCACATTGGCCGAACTCGAATACAACCGCCAGAAGGAACTTAACAGTGGTAATGCCGGAGCACTCAAAAACCTGCAACAGGCTGAAAGCGAACTCAGTACCCTACGCACCCGCCGCGCTTCACTCCGCCAGCAACTGCAGCTCATGGGTATTGCACCTGAAAAATTGACGAGTGACCACCTCGTTTCCAGCCTGGTCGTGCGCAGTCCTTTGAATGGCACGGTGAGCAATGTCATGGTCAAAATCGGCTCTAACTTAGACGTGAGCACCCCGGTAGCTGAAATCGTGGACAACAGTCAACTACATCTCGACCTGTTTGTGTACGAGCAGGATTTGCCCCGACTGCGCAACAATCAGGTCATACATTTCACCTTGACCAACAACCCCGGCAAAGAATACGATGCGGTCATTTATTCCATTGGCAATGCTTTTGAAAAAGACACGAAGACCATTCCGGTACACGCTCAAGTGAAGGGCAATAAGATAGGTCTTATCGAGGGCATGAGCATCACGGCAGTGGTCAGTCTTGGCAAAGCTACCGTGCCTGCAGTTCCCGTAGATGCCATCGTGACCCATGAGGGACAGGATTTCATTTTTATCCAGACGAATGCGCCGCCTGAAGAAGAGCATCATGACGACACTGAAAAAGCGGAAGTGGAACACGAACATGCTGAAGCGGAGACTGTTTTTGAAAAAATAGCTGTCCGGCGGGGTAATACTGACGTGGGTTATGCGGAAATTACGCCGCTAACCGAGCTCTCCAAAGAGGTGAAAGTGGTGGTAAAAGGCGCGTTTTTTCTGTTGGCCAAGATGAATAACAAAGGAGAGGGGCATGCGCACTAAGGAAATTCGCGATTTATCTCTTTAACTAAAATTCAATTCGATTCAACTTTATTGAACAAAAAGATGAGCCAACCCAAAACCACCCCACACACGCACATTTACGACGCGCAAGGCCGCCAGCTCTGCTGCAACCTCGAAGAAAAAATCGAGGCCAAAACGGCAACCTCACTCGTTGACGAACCCATTGACCCTGATGGGCACGACCATGATCATGAGCACGCTGGAGCATCGCCCTCCGCTTGGCGAGAATACCTGCCTGCCATCATCAGTTTGGCACTATTGCTGATCGGTATCGCGCTGGATGAAATGGTACAACCCGTGTTTTTCACCAGTTGGGTTCGGATATGTTGGTACGTTGCGGCTTATTTGCCCGTCGGGATTCCAGTGATTCGGGAGATGTTCGGAAGCATCTCGAAAGGAGAAATTTTCTCTGAATTCACGCTCATGGTAATTGCTACCCTTGGCGCGTTTGGCATCGGCCAATACCCAGAAGGCGTAGCGGTAATGTTGTTTTATGCTGTCGGCGAATTGTTCCAAACGGCAGCTGTACGCCGCGCTAAAGGCAACATCAAAGCCTTGCTCGACCAACGGCCCGATGAAGTGACCATACTGGAAAACGGGACAACCCGCAGCGTAAAAGCCGAAACCGTCGCCATTGGCAGCATCCTCCAACTAAAACCAGGAGAAAAACTCGCGCTCGACGGTGAGTTGCTGTCGGAAAATGCGGCCTTCAATACCGCCGCGATCACGGGCGAAAGCAAGCCCGATTCAAAAATAAAAGGCGACACCGTGCTGGCGGGCATGATCAACCTGAATACTGTAGCGCAAGTACGGGTGACAACGGCATACACCGACAGCAAACTCTCGAAAATACTCGAAATGGTGCAGAACGCCACTGCACAAAAAGCGCCGACCGAACTTTTCATCCGAAAGTTTGCCAAAATATACACGCCCATCGTGGTGCTGTTGGCCGTACTGATCGTGTTGTTGCCGTACTTCTTTGTTGAAGACTACGCATTCCGCGATTGGCTGTATCGGGCATTGATCTTTTTGGTCATTTCCTGCCCCTGCGCATTGGTGATCTCCATTCCGCTGGGTTATTTCGGTGGCATTGGGGCGGCATCGCGCCACGGTATCTTGTTCAAAGGCTCCAATTTTTTGGATATCATGGCGACCATCAAAAACGTAGTGATGGACAAAACTGGGACGATGACAGAGGGTGTTTTTAAAGTACAAGAAGTCAAAATCAACCCTGGTTTTGAGGAAAAGACCACTCTCGCCTGGGTCAACGCTTTAGAAAACAACAGCACCCACCCCGTCGCCACAGCCATCCACAATTATGTCGGCGCGGTGGACAACTCGGTGAAATTCACCGAAATAGAAGAAATTTCCGGACATGGCATGCGGGCAAATTTCAACGGAAAAGAGGTTTTGGTCGGCAATTTCAATTTGATGCAAAAATTCAAAATTGCCTTCCCTGCTTTACTCGCCGACATCCCGCTCACGATCATCGCCATTGCAGAAAACGGGCAGTTTGTCGGCTACATCACCATTGCTGACCAAATCAAAGAAGACGCGCTTGCTGCCGTCCAAAAATTGGAAAAACTCGGGGTGCAAATCACCATGTTGAGTGGCGACAAATCAGCCGTCGTGCAATTGGTGGCCGAAAAACTGGGGCTTAAAAATGCTTTTGGCGACTTGCTGCCAGAAGACAAAGTGAACAAAGTCAAGAAATTGAAAGCGCGGGGCGAGTCCGTGGCCTTCGTCGGCGACGGGGTGAACGACGCGCCCGTAGTGGCCCTCAGCGATGCAGGCATTGCTATGGGTGGCCTCGGCTCCGACGCGACCATCGAGACCGCCGATATTGTGATTCAGGACGACCGCCCTTCCAAAATCCCGATGGCCATTGAGATAGGTCAGGCCACGAAGCGCATTGTATGGCAAAACATCGGACTTGCTTTCGGGGTGAAAGTGGTGGTGCTAGCGCTCGGTGCGGGGGGGCTGGCCACCATGTGGGAGGCTGTTTTTGCCGACGTGGGTGTGGCTTTGCTGGCGATTCTGAATGCGGTGAGGATACAAAGGATGACTTTTTAAATACTTTTGCCCGCCAAGCCCCTACATTTGGCCGTGCAATCCGCTTACCACAACTTCCGACTTTTTTACAACCAGAGCATCCACCCCGAGTTGCTCAACCTGGAGCAGCGTAGGCGGCGGCTCATGCGGCTGCTACTGATTAGCGGGCTGATGCTAATGGGTGTGGTGTTCATCCAAGTTTACCTGTCTATTTTTGCAGTTACACTCGCTTTGCTTATTCCGGTGGGCCTTTGGATCACCTATTTGGCATTCCGGGTGCAGGTTTTTTTCAAAGAGTTCAAGCCCCGCGTGGTGGCGCTTTTGCTTGACTTTATTGACAACGATGTAAATTTTAAGTTCGATGGCTACGAGCCTAAAGGCTTTATCCCGCCAGAAAAATTTCTGGAAAGCCGGATCTTCACTTCTTGCGACGACTATTTTGGTGAAGACTTGATTCGAGGGCAAGTGCGGGAAACCCCCTTTGAGGCTTGTGAATTGCGCGTCAAAGAATTCTCGGAAGTGCGAAGCCGGCTAGATCTTGTTTTTTCAGGTATTTTCCTGATGGCCGACTATCAGCGTTGGGATATGCACGGCATGGTGCTGGGCCTGCCAGATGCGTATCGCAAATACCTCAGTAGAAGTGAAAGAGCCTTCCACATCCAAGGTGGACGAAGGATAAGCGAGGGGATTTTGCCCGAATTTGAAGTTTTTTTTGACACGTATGCCACGGCTGAAGTTCGGGTAAAAGATGTGGTATCAGAAGAGTTTCAAAAGGCCATTTTGCGATTTCGACAGCGTTTTCAAGAGTTGAGCCGTGAAAAAGAAATTTACTTCTCCATCATTGGCGACAAAATCTACATTGCTTTGCGGCAAGACCGCGACTTGCTGGAGCCCTCGCTTTTTGTCAACAATACAAGTTATGAAGTGGTACACGAGTTTTATGAAGACCTGAGGCTGCTCCTTGAATTGGTGATGGAGGTAGACGCGATGAATTAGTGATGCCCGCCTTCGCTTTCCGCCTGCGTCAAGACTTCCGCCTGCGTCAAGACTTCGGCGGATAAATCGGATAAATCGGATAAATCGGCTATGGCGGGTAAAGTCGTTAAGCAAATCAAAAACATAGTTGACACCATGTATTTGTAGAACTTTGCGGAGTTTTCTCGCAAATTTTTATCTGACATGAACACTGCTAAACTACTCTTAATCATCTCCACCGCTTTATTCGCCGTAGCCTGCACCCCTGCAAAACCCACCCCGAAGACAGTGCCTTATTCGGAAGCAGCAGCAACGCCATTCCGCAAAAAGGTGGTGGACTATGGCAAAAAATTTGTCGGCACAACCTACAAATACGCTGGACAAAGCCCCAAAACAGGTTTTGACTGTTCGGGATTTACCAGTTATGTTTTGAAAGAGTTTGGGGTACTGGCATCACCAGCCTCTGCTATTCAAGCCACGGAAGGCCGGTATGTGGCCCTTGAGCGGGTTCTTCCCGGCGATTTGATATTTTTTGGCGAAAGCAAAAATAAAATCTCGCACGTGGCACTCGTGGTGAAGCGTGGGCCAGAAGGCATCACTTGCGTTCACAGCACCACAAGTCGCGGCGTGATCGTGGAGAATGTGACCCAATCCACTTATTGGAAACCCAAAATTCTGTTCGCAAAAGATGTGATTTCTGAGGATTGAGCGCAGCGAAAACAATGGACTTACAAAATAGCGCAATTACCAACTTTTATTCCCTATGCTCCTTTCGGTCTCTAGCCAGCGCCTTGCCGCTCTCGGTATTTTCTTTTTACACAGTATCCTATCGTTTTCCCAATCAGATTGCGCTTGCAGTCAATGCCAGATTCCCATTATTGCGGATCAAACCCATATATTTAGCCTGATGGTCAGTGGTGCCCAATCGAACGAATTGGGGCAATTCGGACAAGGCGTATGCGAGGTAGAGATTGATTTTGCGCACGATTTTATCAGTGATCTGGAGATTTCGCTCACTTCCCCGGCAGGTGTGACCGTCCCATTAATTAGTTCTCTGTCCAATAACGACACGACTTATTTTTCTCGTTGGAAAATAAAATTTAAGCGTTGTGGCGACGCTGTGGCCCCAGACCTTGGGTTTTTACCCATTTTTAAAAACAATACAAACTGGCCTGACAACACGACATTTACCGGGGATTACACGAACAATTTTGCAGCGGGAAATGAATGCCTGGAAAACTTGGATGTTGGAACTGTAAACGGAAAATGGGCACTCCATGTCACCAGCAAGGGGTATCGAGGGGTAGGCTTCATCTATGGTTTTAAAATAAATTTTTGCAAGCCTTCAGGAATTATCTGTTCCGGGTTGAATTATGAGGTGATCACTGGTGAGTCATGTGATACAGCGGCTCCGCTCCCCACCGATGTTGATCTATTTGTGGGGAATACGGCAGGTTTCGGCCCCAGCATGGACAACTTTTTTTGCGGCTCAATCGAAAATGACCAGTGGTTCACCTTTGTGACCAATTGTACCCTGCTTGGCTTCAGCATCACACCTGGCTACTGCATCAACGGCGCGGGGCTTCAACTTGCTTTGTACGATGATTGTAATGCCAGCATACCGGTGGCTTGTGGGGGAGGATGCCAGACCTGCGGTTGGCAAACACAGAGTATTACAGCCCAAGTCGTGCCTGGGCATCAGTATTACCTGCTGATTGATGGCTGGGCCGGAGATCAGTGCGACTTTACTTTAGATTTGACACATTCGTGTATCGGTGGTTTAGGAAATCCCGATCCCGCCCCTAATTTGAACGGTTGCCAAGGCAGTACGCAGACAGTAGCTTTAACCAAGATCCCTTTCGGGGCGGCAGGGTATATTTGGAAAGCAAACAATGGCGCTTTGGTCAATGGCCAGACCCAAGTGACAGTCCCGGGGCCAGAAAACTTGTCCGTAGAACTGACTTTTGGCAATGGAAATGGCAACGTATGCGTGGCAGCCTACAATTTTACGGATACCAGCGACTTCGTGTGTTTTGGTTCCACTGCAGACACAACCCTTTTGCTGGCGGAAAATGCCATAATCTGCTATAAGGACTACCCCTATTTTTCTCAATATGAACCAAATGGCGTTCCGCCGCTTTATGCCCCGGGAACGTATAATTTTACTTTGCAAGATTATCAGGGCCCCAATGGAGATCCCTATC
This sequence comes from Saprospiraceae bacterium, assembly GCA_031373015.1. Lineage (GTDB taxonomy): Bacteria > Bacteroidota > Bacteroidia > Chitinophagales > Saprospiraceae > M3007. The sequence continues at coordinate 2,688 of JANMME010000704.1, read as the reverse complement.
CCTGTCCTGTACACCTGCAACTCAATTTGCAACAGGAGGGCGGGTTTTCGCAGCTCCCCCCAGTGATTGGGTTGGGCACTCAATACGAGCTTCCCAATGGCGATGAGGCGCATACGAGTGGCCCTGTTTCTTGGTCCGACACCTTGGCATCGGGGTGTATAAACGACTACTCCCAAAGTATTTATTTGGTTGATTGGCTACAAAACGGAGATGGGTGTGGCCCGGATACGATTACCTATTTTCTGCCCGATGGGGTTTGGTTAGAGTGCCCAGGCGGAGTGCCTTCAATGGTGGGAATGGCCGGAGATAATAAGGTCATTTACTATAATACTGGAGTTTTTGACCTGATTGGACACGTAGACAACCAGACATACATTTTTAAAGACACCATTAAACTGAACTTAGCCCCCCCACCCCAGGCCAAATTCACCACCAATGTCAACCAAAGTGACCTGACCTTAAACAACCAATCTCAAAACGCAACGAGTTTTTTGTGGGATTTTGGCGACGGGTTTAGCTCAACTGATGACGCTCCCATGCATACCTATTCAGTGCCAGGCGAATACCTGATTACACTGATAGCCAACGGAATATGTGGCGATAGCACAACAACCCAAATCGTGACCATTGCAGGTCCAGCGCCGATGGCATCATTCGTGGTTTCTCAACAAGCGGGCTGCGTGCCCTTGGTTGTGCAATTTCAAGATCTATCAACTGAAAATCCAAACGCCTGGCTCTGGCAGTTCCCCGGCGGGACCCCTAACGCTTCCACAGAACAAAACCCAAGTGTAATTTACACGTTTCCAGGCACTTACGATGCCACTTTGCGTGCCAAAAATGCCTTTGGGGAAAGCACTTTGGCGCAAACGGCGATAGTAAGCGCCAGCCCGCTTCCGAGTGTTTTATACACGATGATGCCCATTGGGTTGGAAGTCGTTTTTACCAACCAGTCGCAAAATGCAGCATCCTACCTTTGGAATTTTGGAGATGGCCTCACTTCCACCGAAGCCAATCCAACCCATACTTATGCTAACCCAGGCGATTACCTCGTCACGCTTCAAGCCGTCAATACCTGTGGCACGAGCATACTACAGCTTTGGGTGAGCGTAATGGTGAGCGAGACCTCGCAGCCGACGTCATTTGCACGGCTGAGCGTTTCGCCGAACCCATCCAATGGATCAATAAAATTGGAATTGCTTGATGCCCCATCGCCCAACTTGAGTTGGAGGCTCTTCAACGCGCTAGGTCAATGCATTGCCAACCGGGAGTTGGGGGCATTTGGGGGCAATTATTCCGGAAACCTAGATTTTCGTCACCTGCCACCGGCTGTTTATTGGCTATCAGTAAGAACGACAGAAAAGCGGGCTTGGGTGAAGCTGGTGATTGAATAATGGGGCTAAAATCGGTCGCGTATATGTTCTAATATTCGCTGCATTTCCACTTTCCAGGGCCTGCCACTGCCTGAAAAATTATTGTGCATAAAACTGAATATCAGCACTTTGCCGCTTTTACAGACGATATACCCGCTCAGGCACTGCACTCCGGTCATGCCGCCTGTTTTGGCAAAAATGTATGGTTTGCCATCTTTACCTGCGTACCAATCCGAGATGGTACCGCTCACCCCTCCGGCGGGAAAAAGCGATAAAACGCGCTCCTGCGGTTGTTCCTTCCAGAGTTTCAGCAGCACTTGAGCAATGCTCTGCGGGGTCATCAGATTGTAGCGGGAAAGACCGGAGCCGTCTACCCATTTAGGGCGTTGGGGCAGGCTCGATAGTGTGCTGTCAAGCATCCATTTTATCATGGTATCCTGCTTGAACAGGTCGAATTTCAGGCCTGCGCACACCAGCAGCATTTGCTCTGCGATGAAATTGTCGCTTTGGTGCATCATACGGCGGAGCACCGTGTCAACGGGGGTGGAATAGAGGGTACGCCATGGATAGCTTGGCAACTCGATCTCAGGAAATTCTTCAGGATAAAGTTCAGAGACAGGCTGTTTAAGGGTATCGCTCAGCAGTTCGCCCAACAGCGTAGTTGGATGTACATCATCCCAAGCATCGAATTGCTTTATATTTGGACGGAAGGGCAATATTTGGATTCCTTGTCCTGGAAATGAATCAATTGGCCAGATATTGCCGTCTTCAAAACGCTTGACTTCTTTTAAGTGGCCACCTTTAAAAGTTTGTTGGAAAAAACGGTAGAAAAAAGTCGGTTCTACATGAAAGCCGCTATCAGGTTTCGCCGCGACTTGCAAGCAGTTGCCATAGATCGGCATAGCGCTCCGCTCTGCTTGATATTCCTCGTTATAATCATCCCAGGCCCAGCCAGGCCCAAACCGCTCCGCATCGAACCGACGATGGACATATAACAATGAAACAAGGGGTCGGTAAAGCAAGTGCCGCGCTGGCTGCCAGGCCTCAAACTTTGGGTGCAAAAAAGTTGGGTCGCCAGTGCCACGGAATACAATCGCGTCCTCAGGGTAAACATACTGTAACCCCGGCAGCGAATCATCTAACACCTCCAAACAGGTGGCCAGCGTAAAGATTTTTGTGGTTGAGGCTGGCGTGAAATAGCGGTCGCCGTTAAAGTCGGCGAGCGTTTTACCCCTGACCGGATCAAAGAGGGTAAAGCCTGTGAATGCTTTTGAGAAAACGGGGGAATGGGTTACTTCGCGCTTTATTTTAAGGGCAG
>JANMME010000627.1:0-2638 GCA_031373015.1 Saprospiraceae bacterium | reverse complement strand
CGGCAATAGCCGTATCCGAACGCAACCTTGAGGAGCAAAAGAAGATGCATGAGGAGTTCCTCCGGCGGGAGAACATCTACCTGAGCCTGATGTCATTGCAAGACTACGCCGTGATGCTGGCCCATGCCGTAAGGACATCGGTCGGTCAGGTGTTGCAGATGGCAGAGTTCTTTGTTGACCGCTTTCCCAATCCCAAGCACGATGGAGTATTCAAGGACTACGCCAAGCAGATTTACGAGGATATGCTCACCCTCAATCGGGTGACAGACTTTATGCTCAGTTATGCCGGCTCGAACTTGGCATTCGAGGATTTGAACCTCAAAAAATTGATTGAGGGGCTTTTTCAGGTGTACCGCTTGGAGTTTGAGAAAGAAGGCATAACGGCACAGGTAGAAGTGGATGGCAGCATCGTGCTGTTTGCCAACCGCAAGTTTTTTGAGGAGATCATCCAGAACCTAATCTCCAACTCCATCAAGGCACTGAAAGGCGCAGCGCACAAGCGCATCAAATTCAGTGGCTGGGTGGAGAGCGACCACTTCCTGTTTTATTTCTCAGACAATGGCATCGGAATCCCGCCAGAAATCCGGGAGAAAGTGTTCGACCTCTACTACACCGAAACCGCCAAAGAGGGCGGCGCAGGCGTAGGGCTTTGGATCGTGAAGACCCGCATCGAATCCTTGAAAGGCACAGTACAAATCATTGACAATGAGCTGAAGCCAAATGGTGCGACGTTCAAAATCACCCTTCCATTTCAAAAAAATTGACCCGTTTATGCAGCAATCAAATCCGACACGGATTGTCATCATTGACGACAACTTTCGAGAGAACAACCCCTTGGTGATCACTCTCAGAGAGAGGCACGGAGACGAAAACGTGCAGATTTTTCGTCGCCCCGACGAAGGAGTTGCCTTTATCTTAAACAACTTGTCTAGCAAGATCGTGGTGCTCCTTGATTTGGACTTGGGTGCCAAGGAAAGAAGGGGCGACGTAGTGTTCGATGAAATCCGCAGTAAAACATCGCTTGTCACGGTCATCATCATGTCGGCGAATCTGCCGATCCTCTCCAACGAAGTGCTCCGAGGGTTCATCAACAACCATGCGTTCTCTGCTATCAACAGCAATGATCCAGTAAAAACAAATTTGCCCATTATTGAAAATGCTGTTGACCAACTTAGCCTCCGAGTTGATTGCGCCCTTGAAGAATGGATACTGCGCCACAGCCCAGAAGACAGAGACAAACCATACCTTACTTTGAGTAATGGGGAAAAATACTCACTCAATCAAATCCTCACCGAAATCCGACAAAACACTGAACTGGGTATTTCGCTCCAGAAAAAAATACTGAACCTCACCGTCGAACTTTTAGCACGCCAAAAAGAAAAACTCTCTGAAACATGATCAAACTCCTTCTTGCCTATGATGGCGCGGATCCTCAATTGGGCAGTTACTTCTCATCGTGTTTCTCCGACCTTGAATCTCATGCTTTAGTGTGTGGAAATTTTGAGATCTATGCTCTCAGCGAACACCACGACGAGGCTCACCTTCAAGAAAACATCGCCTCATTTCAAGGCACTCCGTTTCTCTTCGCTGCTTACACACACGGGAAACGCGATGCAATTGTCTACAACGGAGTCCCACTTGTCCATACCACCAATGCCTACTTTTTTGGCGAATCTCTGGTCTACACCTGCGCTTGTTCTGCTGGACAAGAGTTAGCAGGAATACTGCGGGCGCAGGGCTGCCGGGCTTTCATCGGCTTTTCTGCCGACACCATTTTGCTCAGTACGGAGGCTCATGATGATGTTTTCAGAGATTGCGAAAACTATGGGCTGAAGGTGTTTATGAGCGGCAGTAAGACTATCAAAGAGTCATATCAAGCGATGTATGAAAACTATACAAAGCGGTTTGACGAATTATGTGATATTGGCTTTTCCGAAAGTCTTTTCGATCTCGCAGCCCTTTTAGATGTTCGAAACGCACTCTTCATAGATGCTAAGGGCAGCGAACACTTGACGATTGCAGATTTCGCCACTACTTGAAAGTAGCCGAACAGATACCTATAAAATCCATGTCCACCATCAAATACAACAAAAAAGGTTTCAGCCCCGAAACCCTCCTCCATCTCTACGAACAGCTTGCCAAGCCCCGGCTCATCGAGGAAAAAATGCTCAACCTGCTGCGACAGGGCAAAATTTCCAAATGGTTTTCGGGCATTGGGCAAGAAGCGATTTCAGTAGGAGCCGCCTGTGCCCTGTTACCCGATGAGGTGATTTTTACCATGCACCGCAATCTGGGTGTGTTTACGGCCCGTGAAATGCCGCTCGACCGCATGTTCTGCCAATGGCAGGGCAAACGCCTCGGCTACACCAAAGCCCGCGACCGTTCTTTTCACTTCGGGGCCATGGAACACGGCATTGTGGGCATGATTTCGCACCTGGGGCCGCAGCTTTCGTTGGCTGCCGGGGTGGCTATGGCCCACAAACTCCGGCAAGAAGGCCGGGTCTCGCTCGCGTTTACGGGCGAGGGCGCCACGATTCAGGGCGATTTCCACTAAGCGCTGAATGTGGCTTCTGTCTGGATACTCCCGGTCTTTTTTTTGATTGAATACAACGGTTTCGGTATCAGTACCCGCCCTAAC
>JANMME010000614.1:0-1646 GCA_031373015.1 Saprospiraceae bacterium | reverse complement strand
CCACCAGCCCTGCCCAGAAATAGGGCGATTGCGCCGCGCTGCCCACTTCCGTGTCAGACAGATAGGCCAATTTGGCTTCGCGCAAGGCAGCACCGGAGGTATGCCCTTGTCCGATTTTTTCGTAGAAATAGCGCAGCAACCGCGAGGTGCTCTGGTCGTTTACCGACCAAAGACTCGACACAATGCAGGCTGCTCCCGCCTGCGCAAACGCCCGCGCGAGACTCATCACACCCTCGCCTTTTTCTTCTTTTCCGAGTCCCGTTTCACAAGCACTCAACATGACCAAATCGGCTTGCAAAGGCAGCGCGTAGAGGTCAGGCAACAACAATGAACTGTCCATCAGTTCAATGCGCGGATTACCGTCGGCAAAGGCGTGGGTGGAAAAATGAAGTACCCGGTATCCGCCAGCGGCTTTCAGAAAGTGTTGGAAGTCAGCATTTTGGCCTTTTAGTTGTGCTACGTTCCACCCGGCGATTCCTCCCCAGTCAAAATCGGCGGTTGCCAGTGGGGATAGGCCTCGCTCACGGTTTTTAAAGCCCGGTGCAATAGAAAGAAGATAGTTGGGCGCCTGGGATTTCAGGTTTTTTTGTTGGCGGAGCACCGCGAGCGACCAAGCGTAGCGGACTTCTTGCTGACGGAGGAGGTAGGCGGCGTTGCGCAGGGAAGGGGTTCCGTTCGTAGTGGTTACAAGCGCCTCGAATGGCACGAAATTCAGGATGCCATCGGGGAAAATAGTGAGAATGGAAGCGGTTGCCGTTTCAGGTGGAAGCAATTTTTGCCAAAGCGCGTAGGCGGTTTGGAAGTAACCGGTTGGATCGTTCAGGATCGCATAGTCGTTCTCGAAGAAAGCCAGATAGCGGCGTATTAAGCCTTGCAATTCTGAGTCATTTGGTATTCTGTTCCAAATGCTGGATTTGTCTCTTTGAAACACAAAAACATCCACCCAGTGCTCGCTCATAAAGTACTCAATCAATGCCTCGCCCGATGAAAAGTCGCTGGGTGTAGGCAAAAAGTTGGCGGTATTGGTTTCAAAGCTTGACAGACTGGGGTATTCTTTTCTCAGGGTTTGCTCCAGTGCGGCAATTTTGCTGCGAATGTCATCGGACTCGATGCGCCATTCCGGCACTTTGTCACTGCTGGGCTCCAATAGGAGGTTTTTATCAAAATAGGAAAGACTTTGGCGCAGGCCACCGAGTTCATCGAAACGCTTGTCGCTGCCCGAAAGCCGTTGGCGCACCAAGTTGTCTTGCAAGTATTCGAGCAGGAGCGCGGCTTTGCTGCGTTCTGCAATGACAAAGGCTTTTTCCAGCCAGAGGGTTTGCCCCGTTTTTTCAAAGAGCAGCCGGGCTACAGTCATGGCGGATTCCTCGCGGGCGCGGGCATCCTTTTGCAAATTCAATTTGGAGGAACTGTATTGATATGTTTTGCGGAGGATTGCTTCTGCTTGGTAGGCGAGTTCATGGCATTCCAGGGCCAGTTCCAGCCACCCGATGTCATTGCGTGTTTCAAATAATGCCTGTGCCGCTGCCGCCTTTGCGGTGAGGGCTTCGAAGATGGTGTTTTCTTCGTAGAACTTGGTGACTGGTGGATTGGTTAACTGGTTGATTTGTTTACCCGCTGTAGCCTTCTCTCCTTCGGCTTCACTC
>JANMME010000604.1:0-6902 GCA_031373015.1 Saprospiraceae bacterium | reverse complement strand
AATACGTTCAGGGTTGAGCTGGTTGCGGAAACGTCTGCTTGGTTCAACGTAAAGGTGGTAGCAAGCCCCAGGCCTGCACCCTGTATCGTGACGTTGCTTAAATCTTCAACTAATACGCCTTTTACATTGTTTCTAAAGGTTGAAAGCCCAACTGTTGCAGTAGTTCTGGAAAGCCTTACACCAAAATTTTGTCTCCTAAAAACATTTCTGTATGCTGGTACATGATCCGTTCTCCCTATTATGGCAGACGGGCAGCTGATTAGTTCTATTCCTGCAAAAGCGTTTGCTAAAGTAGCGCCATTCATTGGAGAGGTACAGTCAAAGGTATTAGCCGCCACTATGGCGTTGACAGCAATGCCTATAGCGTATATGCCTTTATTGTTGCGATTAATCATGTTTCCTGCCAGCACTACGCTGGCATTAGCATTCCTAATATCAAAAGCAACAGATGCATCTTCAATGTGATTGAACCATATGCCACTGCTGCCCCCCATCATGACAAAACCCGTCCACAAATCATTGCCACATCGAAAATACTTCGAGAAAAGCGACTGGAAGGTTACGTTTGGATTAATTCGTATGATGGCATTTGTGCCCATCTTGAGGCTGCACGAAGTAATATTAAAATTGGAGTTAATGGACAAAGTTCCGTTGATGATCACTTTTTTGTTGGTCCAGCCCGCAACGCCGAGGCTTGATGTTGTAGTAAGCGATTGATCGTTGATGCCGATGGTAGTATCTGGGACGAAATTCCCCCCAATTTGCTGGCAAAGGGTTTGCTGGGCTTGAACTGAGAAAGAAAACACTAGGATTAATATCCCTAATAATCCTAATTTACGCGTTGAATAAAATCTGTTTTTCATTGTGGGTGAATTTTAGAAAATGAATAAAATTGGTTATCTGTCCATCGGGCGCACCAATGAACCAATATATAGGAATGGAATGGATAGGATTGAAACCTCGCCTTCGCCCTAAGCGGGCTTCGGCGAGTAAAATAGATTAGCGTGTTGAACCCAATAGGGGCTTGGCATTTTGTGTTTGTCCCGCCTTCGCCCTAAACGGGCTTCGGCGGGTAAACCAACGGATTATAAAATGCCCCGGCGCACATCAGAGGAGGAGCAAAATCGAATGCAATTTCTGCAAATAAATTTCAAATAGTCAAACATCGTGCATAAATTTAACATCAAAAGGCCAGAAATAGCCCTTATTTAATCTGGTAGATAGGGCAGTGACAAATATTTATTTCTTCCTCGCCACAATCTTCAACATCAGCGGCACCATATCGTCAATCATCTTATCCTTTGCCGTGCCGAGAATCCCCGAATTAAAATTCACGCCCCATTGGGTACGGTTAATGGGGAATGCCGGCGATTCGGCGCGAAGCATATTGCCTTCGATGCTGACTTTGACGGGGATATTTACCGGGTGGGTTTTGCCCTTCATGGTGAGGTTGCCGCTCAATACCCAATTGAAATTGGGCATGGTACTGGGCAGCACTTCGTCAAAGACGAACTCGGCCTCGGGAAATTTATTCACCTCAAAAAAGTCGTGATCCTTCAGGTGCGACTCCAAATCGCGCCGTTCGCCGGGGTCTTTGATGTCGGTGACGCTGATAGAATTCATGTCGAGGGTCACTTTACCGCTCCGTAGTTGACCTTGATTTACCAGCAATTCACCACTTCCCACAGTGATCGTGCCCTGATGGCCATCTTTCTTTATGGTGTGTGTGCCTGACCAATTCACGGTGCCGTCAGTAACCATAAAAGTCGTTGCGCCTTCGGTTGTTACAGGTGCTACTCGGACGGTTTCAACAATTGGAGTGGTTTGGGCAGATGCTGTTTTTGAATCGTTTTGGCAGGATAAAAAGGCAAAAAGCGAAAATGCTAACAGGAGTGTTTGTTTTAAAAGCATGGAGCGGGTGTTTGTCAATGTCAACGTTTTAAGCAAATATATAGTAATCTCAAAGCGTTGCTATCACGGTTTTATTTCCTTTAACTTGTTGATCCATAACCACTTCTACTTTGGCATCAAGCGGCAAGTAAAGGTCTACCCGCGAGCCGAACTTGATAAAGCCCATGTCGTGACCCTGCTCCACTTGTTCGCCTTCGCCGATGTACCATTTGATTCGTTTGGCGAGTGCGCCCGCAATCTGACGCATCAGGATTTCTCCTTTGCCAAAATCGTACACCACGGTGGTGCGCTCATTTTCGGTGCTGCTTTTGGGATGCCAGGCCACGAGGTATTTGCCAGGGTGGTAGCGGAAATAGTTGACCACGCCGCTTACCGGGTTGCGGTTGACGTGGACGTTGAAGGGCGACATGAAAATGGAAACCTGAAGCCGTTTTTCTTTGAAATATTCTGGCTCAAAAACCTCTTCGATCACGCAAACACGCCCATCGGCAGGCGCGTACACCAGCTGGTTGTCTGCAACGAGCACTTCCCGAACGGGGTTTCTAAAAAACTGAAGCACAATGCCATAGAAGGCAACAGAGAGCACCAATACCGGCCAAAAAGCAATGGGCAGGAATTGCGCAACGACGATATTTAAAGCGAACAACAACAAGGCCGAGACAATCAGTATCGTACGGCCTTCTTTATGTATTCTAAGCAGCATTTTATCTGAAATTTTAATTTGGGGAGCAAAGATAGAATTTGTTGCAGTACCCCGGAACTCTACTGGCGATGGAACACGGATGATGTGGATGAGACACGGATTAACACAGATTTTTGGCTTAACAATTGACAATCTGTCTTAATCCGTGTCTCATCCGCGTCATCCGTGTTCCAATCGTTCTCAAAGAGCCTGCTCAATCACTTCTCGAATATTTGGGTAAACAACTATACCACTCCCCAGCCAAGCCTTTGGCTCTACCCACTGGATTTCCTCAATATCCTCTTCGGTTTGCGGCACGAGCTGCGTGTCGGTGGTTTTCATTCGATACCACCAGGTTTTTTTGAGGATGCGTTGGCCTTTTAATTCGTAGGTGTGGTAGGTGTGTGTGAGGAAAGCACCAAGCGTCACTTTTACCAGTCCAGTCTCCTCCTGCACTTCGCGAACAGCGGCTTGCTCAGGCGTTTCACCGGGATCAATCTTGCCCTTGGGTAAATCCCAGGAAGCACGGCGATAGAATACAAGCAGTTCGTTATGAGCATTTTGAACATAGCCGCCTGCCGCCTCAAGCACTTTAAAACAGGCTTGAAAGTCCGCCCAAAGCATTTCCATATCTGGGTGATACAGCACTACAGCGCGAACGGTTTTGTTTTTATCCAGTAAATCCAGGTATTGCCGGAGCACTTTTTTTTTGCCTAAGTATGGCGCTACATAGGTTACTTTGTCCGGTTGAAAACCCAAGGCTTGCGCCCCTTCGGGTGTGGTGAGAAAAACGGGTGCTCCGTTGTGGTAGATTTTATAGTTTTGCGGCACTTTTTTGAATTATTTTAAGGCGAATGTATGGAATCTGAAGTCGCTCGCAATTTATTGGAGATCAAGGCGGTAAAACTCAGCCCCAACGAACCGTTCACTTGGGCGTCCGGGATGTTGTCGCCTATCTATTGCGACAACCGTGTGGCGCTTTCGCATCCAGGGGTGCGTACCTTTTTGAAAAATGCTTTGGCTACAAAATCGCGGGCTTTTGCCGAATTTGACGTGGTGGCTGGGGTAGCTATGGCGGGCGTGCCGCACGGAGCCTTGTTGGCGGATGTATTGGAAAAGCCTTTTGTGTATGTGCGCAGCAGCGCAAAAGACCACGGTCGGCGCAATCAAATTGAGGGCGAACTGAAACCCGGCCAGCGGGTATTAGTGGTGGAAGACCTCATCAGTACCGGCGGGAGCTGCCTTTTGGCGGTGGATGCCTTGCGAGAGCTGGGCGCAGAAGTAGTAGGGGTATTGGCGATTTTCCAGTACGGATTTACAAAGGCCGATACTGCTTTTGCCGAAAAAGGGGTTGATTTTCAAACCCTTACAAACTACGATGCCTTGGTGCAAGAAGCCGTTAGGACCGGCTATGTTTCTGAATCTGACCTTAATACGCTGAAAAAATGGCGCGAAAACCCTGACGCTTGGGGAGCGCTTTACGCATAATAACGAATGACAAATGATGCATGATGAATGTTTCCTACATTCATTGTCCATCATTCATCATTTATCATTTTGAAAATGATTACTCCCAATTCTGAATCCTTTCTTCGGGAATACCTGAACAACGCCAGTCCCACGGGGTATGAGGCAAGCGGCCAAAAACTATGGCTCGAATACATTCGCCCCTATATAGATGATTGGAAACTAGACAATTACGGCACTGCCTACGGCATCATCAACCCTGGTCAGCCGTACAAAGTAGTGATCGAAGGCCATGCCGACGAGATCTCATGGTTTGTGAATTACGTTACCGACGACGGTTTTATACACATCATCCGCAATGGCGGCTCTGATTATCAAATCGCCCCTTCCATGCGTGTTTGGATTCACCTCCGCAAAGGCGGGCGAATCCCGGGCGTTTTTGGTTGGCCAGCCATCCATACCCGCACCGATAAGGACTCCAATATCTCCCCCACGATAGAAAACCTGACCCTTGATGTAGGCGCCAAAGATCGCGACGAGGTGGTGGAAATGGGTATTCATGTGGGTTGTGTGGTCACTTTTCAAGATGAATTTACTATTCTCAACGACCGCTATTACACCGGGCGGGCACTCGACAACCGGGTAGGTGGTTTTTGTGTAGCCGAGGTAGCAAGACTCCTAAAAGAGAACAAGATAAAACTGCCCTACTCGCTCTATGTCGTCAATTCCGTACAGGAAGAAGTAGGCCTCCGTGGCGCTGAAATGGTGGCAAACACCATCAAACCCAACGTGGCCATCGTGACCGACGTGACGCACGACACGCATACCCCGATGATCAGTACCAAAAAACACGGAGATGTGCGCTGTGGCCGAGGCCCATCCATAACTTACGCCCCGGCTGTACACCAAAAACTGCTCGACATTATCATCGCCACCGCCGAGGAAAAGGAAATCCCGTTCCAACGCGAGGCCGCCAGTCGTACCACCGGCACCGACACGGATGCTTTTGCGTATTCAAATGGCGGGGTGCCCTCGGCGCTCATTTCATTGCCGTTGCGCTACATGCACACCACAGTCGAAATGGCCCACAAAGACGACGTAAACAACCTGATCCGGCTCATTTACGAGAGTTTGCAAAAGATCGAGAATGGCCAGGACTTCAGGTATTTTTCAAAAATATAAACATTAACCGTTTACCCGCCGAAGCCTTTTCATCCGCCAAAGTTTTAATGCAGGTGGAGGCGGGCATCTCTCACGTCTCTCACTTTTACCCGCCGTAGTTTTTAACGAAGGCGGGCCTCACATCCCTCTCACATCCTCGTGGAATACGCCGCCTGCCAAGTCTCCATCGCCCCCCTCCGCGCCCAGCCATCCGACAAGAGCGAGATGGTGTCGCAGCTGCTTTTTGGGGAAACCGTAGAAGTGCAAGAATCTAAAGACACCTGGAAATACGTCGTGTGTGCCTGGGATGGCTACACCGGCTGGGTGGATTCAAAACAGATCAAACGGCTAACACCCAAGGAGTTTGATCAGTATCGCGAACACCAAGCGCTCAACCTGTCGCTCGTAGAAGGTCTGATGGCTGCGGATCATTTCATCCCGATTACCATGGGGGCCGTGCTTCCGCAATACGATGGTTTGCGCTGTCAGCTGGGCGAACAAACGTTCCAATTTTCAGGGCCTGTGGTCACACCAGGCCAGCAACGTACCGGCACCGAGTGGGTGGTCAAAATTGCCCGCCGGTATCTACACGCTCCTTACCTCTGGGGTGGCCGCTCCCCTTTCGGCATTGATTGTTCGGGACTGACGCAGATGGTTTTCAAAACGGCTGGCATCCGTCTCCTGCGCGACGCTTACCAACAGGTTACGCAGGGCCGCCCCATAGATTTTATGGAAGAATGCCAAGCGGGCGACCTCGCTTTTTTTGACAACGGTAAAGGTCACATCACGCATGTAGGGATCATTTTGCCTGAGTGCAATATCATTCACGCGAGCGGACAAGTACGGGTAGACAAGCTCGATCACTTCGGTATTTTCAACCGAGAACTCAACCGCTACACACACCAACTTCGCATTGTAAAACGGCTTTTGCCGGATGAGCCAGATGCTATGATTGCCAATGAAAATGAAGAAGTTATGGCGGAGGAGTTGGCAGGGCAGGGGGCGTTGTTTGGGTAAGTATTCCTCCAATCCGCTGCTCGCCGTACCTTCCCCAAAAATTTGCCCACACAATGCGGAAACACCTTGCCATAGCGCTCCCCTTCCTATTCATCGTTTTTGGCTCATCGTTCCTACTAAACGCGCAGCCTGCGGCCACCCCTGCTTATACCCGCCTCCAAGGTTTTGAACAGCGCAAACTACTAAAAAACAACTCTTTACTCGCTTCGGTCAAGCCCGTCAACATCGGCCCCTCGGTCTTTTCTTGTCGGGTCACCGACGTAGAGGTGAACCCCGCTGACCCGACAGAATTGTACGTCGCCTACGCCTCCGGAGGCTTGTGGCACAGCACCAGCAACGGCACAAAATTCGATCCCATCTTCGACCACGAGGCCAGCATGACCATCGGCGACATCGCAGTGGATTGGTCAAACCACATCATCTGGGTCGGCACCGGCGAAGCCAATAGCAGCCGTTCCTCTTATGCGGGCACCGGCATATACCGCAGCGCCGACAACGGCAAAACCTGGGAAGGACGCGGCCTGCCCGAGAGTCATCACATCGCCCGTATCGTGCTGCACCCTACTGACCCGAACACCCTTTGGGTAGCAGTGCTCGGCCACCTTTATACACCCAATGAAGAGCGTGGCATCTTCAAAACCACCGACGGAGGGAAAACCTGGCA
>JANMME010000595.1:0-5166 GCA_031373015.1 Saprospiraceae bacterium | reverse complement strand
GCGGATTTCCTTGATGCTTTCGGCCACGTTGAGTTCGGTGATGCGGTGGCTGCCGCTCAACACCTTGAATGCACTATCTAAACGGTCGCTTAAACTTTCGAACATTGTATTGGACTGTTGACTATTGACTATTGACTATTGACTATTGACTATTTACTTTTTGGCGGCGAAGGTAGGAAGTAGAATGGAATTCTATCGAAAGACGAACTTCCCGAAAGTTTGAAACTTTCGGGAAGTTGAAGTTCAAGTAATGTCGTTTTCATCAATGCCGGCCCCTTCGCAAATCCAAGTTTTGAGTTGGGTGAAGCCGGGGGCTTGCTTTTGTTTTAGGGTGTTGAGGAATTGTTTCAAGTCTTGGTTTCGTTTTGCGTTTATGTCTTTACATTTTCTCCTAAAATACTTTGGAGTCTGGAAATGGTGATCGGCTGGGTCAATGTTTTTCTTAGCAGCATTCCCAAAAATCCAGCCTTCGAAAGCTGGGCAAATGACAAGGATGGTTTGTTTCTCACGGGAAAACTTTTTGATGTCCTGTTGCTCATCAATCAGTTCAAAACCTTCCAAAAGTTTCTCGCTTTTTCCTCTATCACTGTCTATGATACCTACCACTTTTTGGTTTGGTAGGCTTGCTCTCACCGTTTTCAGTATGTAAGAGATATTACTGTTCACCGCGTGATTAGGCCGCGTGATGCCAAGCATTTCCACCAATACGGTATCAGCGTAGCACTCAGGGATTACATTATAGTGATGCTGTTTCATTCGGGAATGAAATGATCAAGGTTCAAAAACAGGTCCACGCCATAGTTGAGCACTTCGCTTAGTTCTTCTTCCGTTAGGCGACGAGCGTGGGCCTGATAATCTTTAAACCATGTAACAAAAACGGCCACATCTTTTCCTTCCTGCATGATTGGGAGCAAAAAATACGGGTTGTGTGTGGTGATAAAAAATTGATTTCCGCCTTCGTCATCCAGAATATACTGCGCTAATTGGTAGACATACGGTGGATAAGAATGCGATTCTGGCTCTTCAAACAGCAATACCGAATTGCGGTTTGACATGATGGCGGCCAAGTGAAAGATGTAGCGTTGAAAAGTGTCAGGGACGAGGTAGAGAGGGAAACTAAGAACGGAGGCGGCCTCTCGCTGAAGAATGGAAACGCGCTTATTTTCCTCATCTAAAAGCAATTCTAGGCCATTTGGCTTTAAGAATTCCTGAATTTCTTCTCTTAATTCCAAATGGCTGCGGAGAATGTTGTAGAAATTTCCACCATGCGGAGGAGTCAAAAAAGAGAAATCTCCTTTGCTGCCATTTTGGAGCTTGAATTCGTACCTTTTAACAGCCTTTTCAGGGTCAAATCCATATTCCTTTTGAGCGATTACTTTGCCATCTGATTGGATGGAAACATATCTGTGCATAGCACCATACTCCTCCATCTCAACCTTGATGTCTTCATCATAATCAGCAGGCTCATCATAGCCTTCAGCATCTTTGCGTCGTTTTCTTTCTTCTGCGGGTTCTACGGAGAGTTGGAAAATTTCTTCGGGATATAGCCTCTCTAAACCTGCGCACTTCTCATCTGCAACAATCAGAATTGGACTTCTGGTATCAAAGTTGTTGAACAACTGGTAAAGCGCATTGTACCGCACCATCCCCTCCATAAACCTCCCCTCCGAATACCCCGCCCCCAACAGCGAAATCGCCTCCAAAATATTCGACTTCCCCGCGTTGGGCTTGCCAATGAAAATATTAATCCGGTCGCAATCGAGCGAGAGATCGCGCACGGATTTGAAATTCTGGATGCGTAGGTTTTTTATCAGACTGCTCATTTTCGTTGCTTTTTTTTGTCAAAAGTACATTCGGGGCGACATTTCCTAAACTTTTGAAAGTTTAAGAAACGTGGCAAAATCTAGTTATTGCCGCACCAAATCCACCGAAAACCTTCGGTACACCTTCCCTGCATCGTCAATTCCGTCCACCCCCAGGTTTAACTTCCCATCAGGTTTCAAAGTGAACCATTCCGAATTTTTCTCGGTCAGCGCATTCAGGCTACCGTCTATCCCCATTTTGGCGGTGCCATGCACGACTCCTGAAAAGCCATCGGAGCCGAATTGGACAACAAACAGCCCCAACTCTTCACTTTCAGAGACCGTTGCGAATTCCCAGTTTCGCGAAAAACTGTGCGTACCGTTATTGTCCTTCCAATGCCGCCAGTGCTTTATGCGGATGCCAGTTTCGGTAAGCTCGGTTTCAAAATAAAAATCCAACTCTTCCCGGCCTTGAGAAGAGACCTCCTTTTTCATGGTAGCTATGTCCGCTTTCCATTTGCCCACGAATTGTTGAAGTTGTTTGAGTTGCTCCATCGCAGAATATGCAGAAGAGGCGATTACTCCCATGCGTATGAGCTTCCACTTGCCGCTGCGTTTTTCCAACACGCGAGTACTTTCGTCGCCTCCTGCTTCGAGGAAAGTGACGAAGGCCATGTTGCCGTTGGCGGCGTATTTGTAGTCCCACTTTTTGGGGTTGTCTGTGGTTGGGGTACAGTTGATCGTAGCGGTTTTTGCCCAAGCACTGATTTCGTCCCAGCCGTGCATGCTCCAATGACGAGTGGGAGAGGTGACGGAGAAGTAGCAATAGGCTTCAGGCCACCAATGGTCGGCCCATCGGGCATAATCGCAAGCGTTGAAGGCGGCGGTTTCTTCTTCGATGGATTTTCGGATGGCATCTTGCTCAGCGGTACTGGCTTGGGAGAAGCCGCAGAATGGTAGAGCAAGTGCGGCTGCTAGGAGCCATGTGATGGTTAGTTTTTTCATTTTGAGAGAAGAATTTGAGTGTGAATACAAAAGGCAGAAGATAAGGACCCTTGAAAACTACTGTGGGGCAACGTTTACTAAACTTTCGAAAGTTTAGTAAACGTATCAAAACCTACCGCCCCCCTCCGCCCCTCTTCTGTGCAATCGTGGGATCCATCTCCATCGCCTTTTTGCGAATTTCTTCGCCCTTTGCCGCATTGCCAGACGCCGTATAGGCCAAACCCAAGTCCCAGAGGAAACCCGCTTCCTTAGGGTCCACTTCCACAGCTTTGGTGAACCACTCGATAGCCTCGGCATGCTTGCCGCTGATGCCGTAGCCCACGCCCATCAGGCGCGCTGTTTCGGCGTCTTTTGGGTTCAATTGCCACGACTCCTCAAAACATTTGAAAGCATTGGCAAGGTCGCCTTTTGCTTCCCCATAATTTTTTCCGCCGTCGCGGAGTGCCAGGGCGAGGTAGGTTTTGAGCTTCGGGTCGTCAGGCGCAAGTTGCACGGCCTTTCGGTAGTCGGCGATGGCTTCCGGATATTCTTTCAGCACATAATGAGCGCCCCCCCGACTGATATATGCGTCCTTGTAATTGGGGTAAATTTTAATAGCTTGGTCGAGGTGCGGTATTGCTTCCATACACAGCACCCTTTGTTTTTCAGTGTCTTTTTCCTTTGTGGCGCGGTCAAACAGCACCCCGCCACAGGCATTTTGGAGTTTAGCGCTGTTGGTTGACACCGCTGCATCGGTCATGAAAAGGTGTTCGTTGCTTTGCCAGGCGAAGTTGCGCACAAAGGTTTTGATGGAAAACAGCAGCACGACTGCGCCGAAAAGGCCAAGCACGAGTGATCGGTTGTTTTTCAAATATTTGCTCAAAAACAACGCGATCAAGAAGCAAAAACCCACCGAGGGCATAAAGGCAAAACGTTCGCCCATGTTGGTGCCGATGGGGAAAACCAGATTTGATACGATGCCCAAAGGCAAAAGGTATAGTAAAATCCCAAAGGCTGCCGGGTCTCGCCGACTAGTGCCTCGTACTGCCCAATATCCCATAAACCCATAAAGCGCGATGCTAAATAGCACCATAGGATTGCCAAAAGTCATAATACCTATTTGGCGCGGGTAGTAGTCGTGCGTGAGCGGGTGTGGAACAAATAGCAATTGCACATACCTGCCCAGCGTGTAGAAAATCGTGGCCAGGCGTTCAGCAGGTGCGAACTTAACCCATTGATTGCCTTCGAGTTTTAGAAACGGGTTATTCATCAATTCCATGGGCTCGCCCCCAAAACGCCAGTGCAGGATGGTGCCCCGCAGTATGAAAAATGCCGCGAACGCCACGAAAATCGGCATAGATGCACTCCAAATAGAAGGTTTCCTTTTTGGGCTACCGCCCTCGACAGACTTTTGTCGGCCAGGTCGAAAAAACCACAACGCCAGCGGGATCAATACCACAAACGCTGCTGCGTTTTCCTTAGAAAGGCAGGCAATAAAAAACGAAACACCTGCAGCCATTGCCCACCTTGTTTCCTGTGTGTCCCAGGCTTTCAAACTAAAATACAGAGCACTGAGACAGCCCAACAGCGTCAGGATTTCGTCGCAACCCTTGATGTTTGCAACCACTTCCGTGTGAATCGGGTGGGCTGCAAAAAGCACAGTGGCCAGCCAGGCAACCATTGGCCCAGACTGTGCCAGAAGTGAAGGCGGCGGGTCGCCCCGTTGTTGTGCCACGGTCAAAGGCGGAGACAAGAGCCGCAGCAGTGTTCGGTACAGCACCACGCAGCTGAGTGCAAAAAGCAGTACCGTGAAAAGGTGGAAAATAAAAGGGCTGGTGCTCAACTGATACAAAAAGGCAAAAAGCACCAAGGTCATAGGACGGTATCGTCCACCTGATACCAGCGCTTCTTTGCCTTCCACCTTGAAAAACCCAAAAAACGTATCGTTGGAGAGAATCCCACCGATACCTTTTACGCCTTGTTGGGTGAACATGTTGTCGGTAATGACAATCGCGTCATCGAGCACAAAACCGTGCATCAAGGTATTGGCGTAGAGCAAAAACGCAAAGGCAAAAATCAGCCCGCTCTGGAGCAGGACGTTGTTGAAAAAACTGGGTGTATGCGACTGCCAGTTGTCGGTTGCCGCCGATTGGGCATTGACAAAAGGTCGGTTAGGTTTTTGAGCAGACGGTTTGCCCGCCGAGGGAGATGATTTACGTTGTTGTTTGGACATGGCTGATAATTTCGTCGGCGAAAGAACGGGAATTTTTGTTGTCCCAAACCTCGTAGGTTTCAAAAAACCTACGAGGTTTCGAGGAAATAAGGCAGAAGCTACAATTACCTTCGCCCGCTCTAAACTGCTACCCATTTTGAACTGCAT
>JANMME010000553.1:0-3055 GCA_031373015.1 Saprospiraceae bacterium | reverse complement strand
CGAGGCTCTGCCTCGTGCCTACTATTGGTCGGGCTTTGCCCGCGCAATATGTACAAGTTTGGGCTAAGCCCAAAGAATAGTAGGCACGAGGCAGAGCCTCGCGCCAGCGTTGCAGAGCCTCGCGCCAGCGTTGCCCAGCGTTGGGCTATGTGCTCTCCTCGATCCACCTTTCATACGCCTCATTTGCCCGTGCCTCCAACCTCATAATGCAAGGCACTTCATAAGGATGCAACCCTTCAATTGCTTTTTCTAGCGCGTCTTCCAGTCCCAACCGCGTTTTCAAAATCGAAACCCATTCCCCTTCTTGCTGCACTGCGCCTTCCCACCAATAGACACTTTGGATAGGGAAGACATTGGCACACGCCGCAAGTCGTTGTGTCACGATGCTTTCGGAGATACTCCGGGCGGTGGCTTCATCGGGGTAGGTGATGTAAAAAATTAGGAAGGGCATATCAGGCAAGCGTTTTGGAAAGGATAAAATTCAAATAAACCTCGTCCTGGTTGTTCAACCCCAACCGGTTATTGCTTAGGTGGATCAGGCTGGGTAAAGCCCGCTCAAGGTTATCGCCCAATGCCTTGAGGATCCTTTGATTGCCCAATGCCCAGCGCGCCCATTCGGGTTGTTTTTTGTCAAATTTTTCTTTGTCAAGTGCTTTCCAAAGTTCCAGGAGCGTTGCTCGGAGGTCCTCCTTTTGCGGAGCAAAGTTCTTTTCAAAACTGGTTTTTATCGCTTCAAAAAAATCCGGGGCAGGAGTGCCTTCGGGAGCAAAATAAAGCGGCAACCATTGCTCATATAATTGTCCAAAATAATGGGCTGCCTGCTCCTGACTCATCCCGGCGGCATAGGCGGCGATGGTGTGCATTCGCAAAGCGTCGAACATGGAATCTCCATAAGTTTGTTTTTCCCGTGCCAGCCTGTCGAGTGCTACTCGGCTGCTGAGATGAAAATGCTCCTCCGCGAGACCAAGGGCTTCTTCGCCGCCAAAACGTTCTGTTTCAGGGAGGTAGGTCACTTCTTCCCATTCACCGCGTCCTTCCTGCCAGGGAGTGAAGGCTGGGCGCAAGGTTTCTTCCATCCAGAGTTCCTCGCCGCGCATACGAATTCGGATATGTGGGCCGCGCTCGTCCTGGTAGCGGATGAAGAATGCCCGCGTACCGCGCGTGGACCAAATGTGTTGCTGCAGGAACGGCCTCAGGCCGCGAACCAGGAAAACGTCTTGGTTTTCAAGTGAATAGAAATGTATAGTGAACCAGTGCATGGTAAAATCAGGAACAAGTGAATATTTTCGGGGGTAAACATAAGCATCATACCGGTCCCTTCCACCTGATGTTGGCAGGGTGTTCGGAAGACTTAATATATTGACAGCCAATTACTTAAAAAGAGCATAATCTGCCTTCAGGCCTAACTTCGCCCAATGCTGGAAGCCGTATATGGTTGGCAAATTATCCTTCAGCTCGTGCGAGGTGACGAAGAACAGCCCGCCGCTCCAACGTCTGTGGGTAACGCCAAACTCTATCATCGAGGCCCAGTCCTGTGACGTTTGTTCAATGGATTCGCGGTGAATGGCTATGGGCACGTTGACTCCAAGGCCAACATACCACTCCATTTTATTGTCTTGTTTGCCTCCGAAATAGCGTCGGGCGCACACTTCGGCAGAAGTCTTGTAGGCGCTGGCCTCGCCAACTTCCTTGACGGTGCCACGCTGTCGGAAGTACTGTACCGTACCGCGAACGCCCCAGACTGACCGTAATTCAAGAAAGGCGCCACCTACCCCATCCAGGTAAATGTCGGGTTCAGTGCCAACGCCGACAAATACGGAAGACATCATCGAAAGGGACAGGCCTCCCTTGAATTCCTGCGCTTGCCCCAACACCGGAAGCAGCAGCATTGCGAAAATTAGGTTTTTCATATCGAATCAATAAATTGGTGACCCATTTAGCGATCCTCACAGGCTTCAAGACAAACGGAAAAACAAAAGCCCCAGGCTTTTGGCCAAGGGCTTTTCTGTGTGGCGGAGGCAGGACTTGAACCTACGACCTTTGGGTTATGAGCCCAACGAGCTACCAACTGCTCCACTCCGCGATTTAGTGGCCGCAAAGGTAATACAACATTTGCCAGAAAACCAAACTTCTTTTAAAAAATACCTAAAGTTTCAAGTTTCAAGAAGCGGGCCAACTTGCAAGTTTAAACTTACTACTCGCAACTCCCTTTTTTTGGTTAAAAGGCGTTAAAACCCGTTAGAAAAAGGTGAATATGGAGCGCATCTTTGATATAAATGCAACATGCCCTGTAACCTTGCTGTCCGTTTGGCCGTCCGTTGTTTTCAAATCACCAAATCACCAAATCAACAGATACACAAATCAACACCCTCCTTCGCCCTAAAGGGCTATGGCGGGTAAACAACAAAGTTATGAAACACACCCAATCTTTTTTCCTCGCACTTGCCCTTCTGACTTCCCTCAACAGCCTTATCGCTCAAAAAGAAGAAACCGTGGTCGGTAACCGCGGGCTTGGTTTTTCGGGCATTTGGGGCGGCTCAAAGCACCAATTGACCCAGTTTGGAAACAACGGAAAAACCAGTTATGTCGCTGGTGGATTCTTTGGCCTTGAATTTGGCAAAGCCCTGCTCGTCGGCTGGGGCCATTACAACCTGATGGACGAATTCAAATGGGACAACATTGAAGATCAACCATTTGACATGAAATGGAATCCGATGGTATTGGCTTATGGTTTTAAAAACTATAAGTCCATTCACCCCCAAATCGGCGTTGACTTTGGCCGTGGCCGGGTAGAGTTGGGCGATGTGAAAGACCGCATTTTTGTAGTACAACCCACTGCGGGATTGGAAATCAATGTGTTCCGCTGGTTTCACGTCGGACTGGATGGCGGCTACCGCTTCGTGAACGACAGCAGCATTTCAGGTTTGAGCGATCAGGATTTGAGCGGGTGGTTTGGCCAGGCTTCGCTGAAATTTGGATTTTCCTGGGGGCGGTACCACAAAAATAAAAGTGAAGGCAAGCCAAAGCATTACGAGGACTAAACTGGCTTGAAGAT
>JANMME010000541.1:0-4360 GCA_031373015.1 Saprospiraceae bacterium | reverse complement strand
CAAAACGCCCTTCTTGCAACCCCAATTGCAAATGCAAGGCATAAACACCAGCAGGCAAATCTGCGATCCACCTTGAATGTACCGCATCCGAAGCCTCCCATTCCCAAGCCCGCAGCAATTGACTGGTCGCTGAAAAAACCGAAGCGGCTATTTTCCCAGAAGGAACGGCAGTAGAAGTCTTTACCCAAATCCAATCGCTGGCCGGATTGGGATAGATTTGAAAATCAATATGCTCAGCATCCGGCGCCAAAGTTTTTGACAAAACACCCGCTATCTGACTACGAATACTGTCGCAGCGCAAGCCGAGGAATGGTTTGATGCCATAAGGGGTGTGTCCGTCAATGGTTTGGTCAAAACCGTTTTGGAAATCTGCAAAAGTGTAACCGTAGTCAAGTGAACGGTATACATCGGCAAGGGCTGCAGAGGTAATTTGGCTTTCCAAGGCATCAATTCGCGGAAAAATAATACCCGGGTTAGTGATAAACCGGGTCAGCGTATCCAAATAGCGCACATATTGCGCTTTGAAGGCTGGTACTGCGAGTAGTTTCGTTGCCAATGGACGGGACTGACCAGAAGGAGTCCAGGCAAAACAGTTGCGCTTTGCCCAATCCTTTCCAAGCCAATCTACCCCAAAGGTGTTGTCTGTATCGTAGGTGACAAAATCGAATTGTCCCGTGGCGGGATTGTCGTATAAAAAATAGTTGTTTTTGTTGTAAAAATAGTCGTCCCAGTTGCCTGTAGCCACATCAATGGCAAAAGATTTCAGCACGCTTTCTACGTTCAGGATTTGACGGATTTGAACGGGAAAACTGGCATCCACAGGTTTATCCAAAGCTGCCATCAGCGCGATCAAATGCGTGTAATCATCTTCCAACTCATTGGTTTTAAGGTCATAAGCACGTTCTTCAGGATTGTTTAGAATATCCTTATACACCTGTTGAATGGGGCCGTGGTACACAAGATCAGCCGGCCAAGTACATTTATAAAGGTTGCCATCATTGTCGTCGAACACCCTGCCAAGCCAAGTTTTGTCCATTTCCTCGATATTGGTATAGAGGCCGCGATATTCCTCGTTGATATAAAGCCGCACAAAAGCCGTCCGTCGGTCGGGCATTCCGGCCTTCTCCCACACTTCATAAAACAGTTTTTCACGCACCATGGTCGGGTCGTTGTGCTGCCCGTTAAGGTTGAGTTTTTTTACCCCCTGGTATTCGCGGCCTGAATAGAATTCGTTGAAACTAATTTTAAAAGATTTTTTCTGTGCGCTCAACGAGGTATTCCCGCGCAGCCGCAGCCCAACGTCTTCCACCGTATCGCGTACCTGGCCATTGTCAAAGACAAACTGCGCGTGTAGATAGCGGTTGTTTTCCAAATGGTCAATCAGATAATTTAGCGAATCAACAGGCAGAACAAGGTAAATGGACGCCACCCTGCTGTCGTCGTATAGCGCAAGAGATTGGCCAGATAGCGGTTTCCCAATCAAAAGAAGCAGCACAAAAGCGAGCAGATAACTTTTCATGGAGCAATGATAGGCTGCCAAACTTGAAATTTAAAACAATACACGCCAACCTTTTTCTATGAACCACCTGTCTTTCTGGAAATTTCGGGACGACTATTATAGGAATCCCCACAAACGCCTTTATCTTTCACACTCATATACGTTTGAAATGAAACACAATACGCTACGCCTCCTCGCCCTTTTGGGCATCTCGGCTGTCATTTTCCTGAGCAGCTGTCTTCGCGACGAATGCACGTCTACCCGCACTTTCGTCCGCTTTGACCCGATCTACAAAACGGTCACTGAATGCCGGGTCGGTATCACTGCCCAGGTTCCTCGCGAAATTCATAAACCCGGAAAAATTTATGCGCTGGGCAACTACCTCTTTATCAATGAAAAACAAGAGGGCATCCACGTTGTGGACAACAGCAATCCGGCCAACCCACAGAGCATTGCCTTCTGGAGTATCCCCGGCAATGTTGACATCGCCATTCGGGATCACTACCTCTATGCCGACCAGTATGTTGACCTGCTTACCATTAACATCACTGATATCCAAAATCCGCAGGTATTGTGCCGTGCCGAAAATGCGTTCCCGCTTTTTGGGTATGATCCTTACCGCGGTTACCTCGTAGATTATCAACAAACAGAAGTAACCGAACAGGTTTCCTGTGAGGAGCGGTACAATTGGTTTCGAAGAGGCGATGCGATATTCATGGACGGTAATCTTGCCGCATCAAATACCAAAGAAGGCTCATCTGGAATCCCGGCGGGGGCCGGAATCGCAGGTTCTTATGCCCGGTTCGGGCTTGTGGGAGAATATCTTTATACGGTGGATCAATCTTGGCTCCGTAGCTGGTCGGTGACCGCCAACTGCGCCATGCCACTGGATTCTGTTTATGCGGGTTGGAATATTGAAACCATTTTCCCCTGGAAAGACCGCCTGTTCCTTGGCTCTCAAACCGGTGTGTTTATTTTCAACAATTCGACCCCGGCTCATCCTGTGTTGGAGAGCAGCTTCTCCCACGCCACCGGCTGCGACCCCGTGGTCTGCGACGACAATTATGCCTACGTCACCATACACGACGGCACAAATTGCAACGGCACGTTCAATCAATTAGACGTGATCGGCATAGAGCATATACCCTCCACCTCATTGCTTAAAACCTACCAGATGAAGCGACCCTTCGGCCTTTCGGTTACCAATGAACATTTGTTCCTTTGCGACGAAGGGTTGAAAATTTTTGACAAAACCAACCCTTTGAACTTAAAACAATTGTCACACCTAAAAAACATTGAAGCTTATGATGTGATCGCCTTCAGCGACAGTCACTTGTTGCTGATCGGCGATGGCGGATTTTATCAATTCGATGTGAGCGACCCCTCTAACCCGAAACAAATCAGCCTGCTACCAGTGGTAAAGTAACCCCTTGAAAAAATCATGAAACTCCTCCTCACTTGCTTGTTTTTCATTTCGACTGCTTCGGGCTTTGCGCAGCAAAAAGAAAATTGCCGCGACGTGGTGTACCTCCGCGACGGCTCAATTTTTCGGGGAAAGATCTCCGATTATCAAATCGGAGGAGACTTGTTGATGACTACCTGGAACGGAGGGCAAATGCGTGTTCCGGCAACTAATGTGAAGAAAATAAAGCAAATATGCTTCGATGAAAACCGTGCCTCTATCTCCCAGCGCCCTTATTCCTTCCGGGAAAGTGGCTGGTATCATGTTTCGCGGATAGAAACAATGTGGGGCGCGAATGGATCAGGCCCTGGATTGCAGCATAGTTCCGGATTAAAGATCAACCGCCTGATCGGGGTTGGGCTTGGATTGGGCATCGAAAATCTTACGCCCGCAGACGACGATGTTAGCACTTACCCACTGTTTGCCGAAGCGAGGGGCTATCTTTCGCCCAAAAACATTGCCCCGTTTTATGCGCTGGGCCTCGGCTGGGCTTTTGCAGGAAAAGAAAACGACCTGAACGACGGTGCTACGGAAGACTGGCAAGGCGGTTGGATGGCACAGGCACAACTAGGATATCGAATCGGGAATCATTTCATCGTCTATACCGGGCTTCGCTTCCAGCGCAAGACGATTGAATGGACAAATTGGTGGGGCAGCACACAAGGCATAGACAGGAAGCTTCAACGACGCTTTGAATTTGGATTGGGCATTTTGCTTTGACAAAGAATAAGAAATGGCTTTTTTCGGCAAAAAAAACTACTCGGATAAGGATCTCGTGGACGGCTGTGCCGCCAACGACCGCCGTGCCCAAGAGGCACTGTACCGGCGTTTTTTTCCCGAAATGTTACGGATGGTGCGCCGGTACACCCGCGACGAAGACACTGCCATAGAGGTAGTGAACAATGGCATGTTGCGGGTTTTCAAGAAAATCCACACGTTTTCTTTCAAAGGCAGCCTCGAGGGTTGGATGCGCCGACTCGTTTATCACTGCATGGCCGATTATTACCGAGAAAACGCTCGTTACCTGCATTTTCTAGTGTTGGAAGACCACGACCATAGCGTGCCAGAACGTGGTCACGAAACGTTTTATGAAGAAGACATCCTGAAAGCGGTGCGCACTTTGCCGCCAACTTCGCAGGAGGTTTTTCGGCTTTACGCCATCGAAGGGTACAGTCATGCTGAAATAGCGGAAAGTTTGCACATGAGCGAAGGCACCTCCAAATGGCACCTTAGCACAGCCAGGCAAAAATTGAGGGAGTTGATCAGTAATGAGTTTTCGTTATCGCTTGCAAGTTCAACCAGATAATATTCAAACCACAGCGCATTAAGGAACGCGGTTGGAATAAAGGTACAATTTTGGGGTGCCGATTTTGGCTCTGTCAAGGCGCGAGGAGGGCGTT
>JANMME010000531.1:0-8344 GCA_031373015.1 Saprospiraceae bacterium | reverse complement strand
GAGACACGGATTTGCACAGATTTCTGGGCGCTTGCAAAAAAAATCTGTGCAAATCCGTGTCTCATCCGTGTCATCCGTGTTCCACCCTAAACAGGTACGTTTTTTCTTACCTTTTCAGATAAGCATCCTCAAAGGCCAATGGTAAAAGTGAAGAAGCAGACTCAAAAATATAGGTATCACCGCCCAGTTTATGAAAAATCACTTTAATGTGCTCGGCCTGACTTTGTTCCATTTCCACGAGTACCTGCCTGCAAAAACCACAAGCAGTTATAGGTACGGGTGAAATGGATTTTAAGGCCGTGATGGCGATCATCTTGATCTTGTTGTTGGGGAAATTGCTGTGTACATAATTTAAAACGGTGCGCTCGGCACAAGTGCCCGCAGGATAGGAGATGTTCTCCTGGTTGTTTCCAGCAAAAACCTCCCCATTGTCCAGCAAAACGGCGGCACCAACCGGAAATTTTGAGTAGGGCGAATAGGATTTTTCGGCAATCTCTATGGCTTTGTGTATCAGATTCACCGCTGATTCTTCCAACTCGTTCAGAGCGGCAAATTCAGAATATTCAACACTGATGGTCTTTTTATTCATCATTAGGCGATTTCAAATGCGATTCTCATCATATCGTTAAAAGACTGCTCTCGGTCTTTTTGGCTTGAAGCTGCTCCAGTCAAAATATTATCGCTGACTGTAAGCAAGGCGAGGGCTTTTGCTACCAACTTTTTAGCCAGGGTAAACAGTATCTGCGATTCCATATCCACCCCTAAAATGCCGTGTTTTTCCCAGATATCCCAACGATTTGGCGTGTCATCATAAAACGTATTAGTGCTGAAAACGGAACCTTGTACCGTTTTGATATTCAATTTTTTAGCGGTTTCCACGGCTTTGTACAGCAGATCAAAATCGGCAGTGGCGGCATAATGCATGCCCTTAAAATAGAGCGCGTTCGCATCACTATCACCGGAGGCGCTCATGGCTACGATGATTTCTCCTAAATTTATATCCTTTTGGAGTGCGCCGCAGGTACCTACCCTTATGATGTTTTCTACCTTATAAGTGCTGATCAATTCGTGGATATAAATACTCGCGCTTCCCATGCCCATACCGGAGCCTTGGATCGAAACCCTCTTGCCGTGATAATAACCGGTGAAGCCAAACATTCCCCTGACTTTGTTGTAACAAAATACATCCTGAAGCATCGTTTCCGCTACGTGCTTGGCGCGAAGCGGATCGCCTGGCAACAATACTGTTTCTGCTATGTCGCCTACGTTGGCTTCTAAATGCAAACTTGCCATGTTTTACTCAGTTTAGAGTGGTTTGCGTTGTATATGTTTGAAATTTAAACCCCATAAGGAATCCAAATGTTTTTGATTTGGGTGGCGTGCCTCAGAAAAACTTCGCCTTCGCCCTGCGCTGAATCCGTCCAATTTCTGTGCTTGCCATAATTCACCCAACTGCGTTTCATATTGTCGGCAGCGTATTGTTCAATGTTTTTACACCCTTCTTTGCTGCCAAAATACCAAATACCATCCACGTTGTCGTGCTTGGCCAATTCGTTTGCCAATTCGTCTTTTTTACCCGTAATAATGTTGACCGTACCCCCTGGGACATCAGAAGTATCCAATATTTGATAAAAATCGGTGGCCGAGAACGGCGCTTTTTCTGAAGGGATTACCACCACATTATTGCCCATGGCAATGGCTGGAATAACAGTTGAAACAAAGCCCAACAAAGGAGACTCGTCGGGACACACGATCGCCATAACGCCAATCGCCTCATGCATCGCCAAGGTGACATTTCGTTGCACGGTGCTGTGTACCCTGCCATCGTATTTGTCGGAATATGCGGCGTAGGTGTAGATGCGTTCAATGGATTTCTCCACCTCAATCAATGCATCCGCTTTGCTTTGATTGGTCATGAGTACCAGGCGGTTAGCAAATTCTTCGCGCCTGATGGCCAAATTTTCAGCAATAAAATACAAGACTTGCGCCCTTGCGTGGCCTGTCATATCCGGCCAGCTGGTATTTGCATGAGCGGCTTCAACCGCATTTCTGATGTCTTTTCTGTTTCCCAGGGATGCTTCGCCAATATAGGCGCCCTCGCTGTCTTTGATAAGGAGGCTGTAACCGCCGTCTGGACGGGCTTGTTTGCCGCCCACATACATTTTGGTTGTTCTGTCAATGTCGCGCGAATGGTTTTCGGCCTGTGGAGCGGCTTTATCGTGCTTGGTTTTTGGCATCACCGGCGTGTCAGAAAAAGTATCCTCCACTTTCAATTTGGCATATTCGTACAGCCCTTCTTTGCCGCCTTCCCGCCCAAAACCGGACTCCCGATATCCGCCAAAACCAGCAGCAGCGTCAAAGAAATTGGTGCAATTGATCCAGACCGTGCCCGCTTTGATCTGTGGCGCAATGTCTAAGGCCAAATTGATGTTTTCTGTCCACAAGCTGCATGCTAAGCCGTACCGGGTGTTGTTTGCCAGAGCGACGGCTTCTTTGTGTGTTCTGAAACTCATCGCTACCAAAACAGGGCCGAAAATCTCCTCCTGGGCGATGGTGGAAGAAGGCGACACATCCGTAAACAGGGTAGGGGGGTAGTAATACCCATCCGCAGGGCACATCCACGACGGTTGCCATAAAGCGTTGCCTTCTTTTACGCCCAATTTTACCAATTCATCTATCGTCTTTACCTGCACCTTATCCACAATTGCCCCAATATCAATGCATTTGTCCAGTGGGTTGCCGACCTTCAGTTGCTCCATCCGGGCCTTCAATTTTGCGTAAAGGGTTTCGGCAATGCTTTCCTGTACCAACAAGCGGGAACCCGCACAGCACACCTGTCCTTGATTGAACCAAATAGCGTCTACAACGCCCTCGACCACACTGTCCAAATCGGCATCTTCAAAGACGATGAAGGGTGATTTTCCGCCCAGTTCAAGCGACAGCTTTTTACCTGTCCCCGCCGTTGCTTTTCGGATAATTTTGCCCACGTCGGTAGACCCCGTGAAAGCGATTTTCTGAACGTTCGGGTGGTTCACCAACGCTGCGCCGGTAGGTCCCGCTCCGGTTATGATATTCACCACGCCTTTGGGCAGGCCGACGTTGTTGCAGATTTCAGCAAAGAGCAAGGCGGTTAAAGAGGTGAATTCGGCGGGCTTAAGCACCACCGTATTGCCCATCGCCAAAGCAGGGGCAATCTTCCAGGAAAGCATGAGCAAGGGAAAATTCCAGGGGATGATTTGACCGATCACGCCAATTTCTTTGAAATCTTTCAATTCGGTGTCCATCAACTGCGCCCAACCCGCGTGATGGTAAAAGTGCCGCGCCACCAACGGGATGTCAATGTCTCTCGTTTCGCGAATCGGTTTGCCATTGTCCATGGATTCCAATACGGCAAACAATCGGGAATGTTTTTGAATCTGGCGCGCAATGGCATATAAGTACCTCGCTCGCTGGTGTCCGCCGATGGCGACCCATTCGGGCAAGGCTTTGTTGGCGGCTTCCACGGCATCGTTCACGTCTTGCTCATTGGCTTCCGCGATTTTTGCCAAAGGCTGTTTGTTGGATGGGTTGGTGCTTTCAAAATATACACCCGAGGCAGGGGCCTTCCATGCTCCGTTGATGAACAGTTGAAATTTCCTGCCATGCGCATCGAGAAACTCATTTGCCTGACTCGCGCTTTCAGGGGCGGGGCCATAAACCATGGTGTCGTATATTTCTTTTATTTTCATATCAAAAAATTGGGGTGCTGAACGATTAGATCATGGTGTATATTTGTATCAAATTTTTGTCTTATGCCATTAACAAAAGAAGAATTCGATGTGATGAAAGCGCATCAATTTTGCGACAACCGGGATTGCCAAAAGTACGGATTAGTTGGTCAGGGGAACATCAAGACGCATAGTTTTGCGAGTGCCCAAGGCTACTGCAATTGTTGCAGAAGCAAGCCGTTCGCGGTTCGAAAAGGTACGATGTTTTATGGTCTTCGGACACCGATAGACAAGATAATTAAAGTGCTCCGGTTGCTCTGCTCGGGCATGGGCCAGAACGCAATATGCCGACAAGAAGACGTGACGGGTGACAGCGTTCGCAGCTGGGTCGTACTGGCCTCTGAGCAGGTATCTGCTTTTACGGAATACATGCAGCGGGACATGCACTTGGAACAGGTCCAGATAGACGAGTTTTGGTCATTCATTCGAAAAAAAAGAGAACTTAAGTGAGCAAGACCTTGAAAAAGGCGAAATTTCAAAGGAAATTTCAGCAAATCAAGGAGACCGGTGGACGTTTGTGGCTGTTTTGCCGGACAGCAGTTTCATCCACACCCTGCACCACGGAGAACGGAACTTGGAGGAAGCGACCGAATTTGTAGGCCATATCAAAGCAAACAGCGACGGAAAACCTCCCTTGTTTTCTTCCGATGACTGGTTTTACGAGAAGGCTTTGCTCACACATTATGGGTTCGACCATACCCCGCCATACGCTGGGCGAGGTCGTTACCCACATCCGAAAAGGCTTCCGCTCCCTGATTTGAAATATGTCCAGGTGCAGAAAAAAAGGGACGAGAAAGGGCGTTTGCTGGAGATAAAACACGCTGTTGTTTACGGGACGCTGAAAGAAATTGAGGGCGTATTTGAAAACGCAGAGCGCTGCAAAACCATCAATACCGTCTATGTGGAGAGCCGAAACGGCAAGTTCAGGAAAGATGACGCAAGGCTCATACGGCGAACGCTTTGCCATTCGAAAAAATCTGTTTTTCACGACGCACAAGCCAACTTTACAGCACAAGTCATGAACTACACGCGCACGAACGAAGGATTAAAAATCCCCATGAACCCAAATGCAGCCCTTTTTGAACAAAAATATCGGCATCGAACCCCGGCAATGGCTCAAAATATTATTGATAAACCCCTGACTGTCAAAGAACTGCTTCTAAGGCGACCTCAAATCATTCCATGATTCAGTCGCTCAGCACCAAAATTGGTTATTGGGTTATTTGGGGATTTGGTTATTCGAGCGGTCACGCTTGGGCACTCGAATAACCAAATCCCCAAATAACCAATCAAGCCAATGGGTGTCTGTATCCTGCTGAATACCTGCCCGTTACGAAATGTTCCAATTGTCTTTCAATATCGCCCAGCAGGCTGCTGGCGCCAAACCTGAACAGTTCGGGATTGAGCCATTCGTCGCCCAGCTCTTCTTTGATCAAAATGAGCCAATCGAGGGCTTGTTTTGCTTTTTGGATACCGCCAGCGGGTTTGAACCCGACCTTGAAACCCGTCAATTCGTGGTAGGCACGAATCGCTCTGATCATGACCAAGCTGACGGGCAAGGTGGCGTTCACACTTTCTTTTCCGGTACTTGTTTTGATAAAGTCCGAGCCAGCCATCATGCTGACCCAACTCGCTTTGGCCACTTTAGTATAGGTCGAAATTTCGCCGGTGGCCAAAATCGTTTTCATGTGCGCTTCGCCGCAAGCTTTTCTACACGCTGCCACTTCGTTGTAAAGCGCCTCCCATTTGGATTCAATCACTAAGTCGCGGCTAATCACGATATCAATTTCCTTGGCGCCTGCAGCCACGGACAATTCAATTTCTCTGATCTTTTCTTCAAACGAAATTTTTCCGGCGGGGAAGCCGGTCGAGACGGCGGCGATCGGGATGCCGCTTCCGGCCAGGGCTTCTTTGGCAAAAGGAATCAGATTGTGGTACACGCAGACCGCCCCGGTATGAATTTTTGAATCTGCCATATCCATTGCTTCCAACAAATCGAGGCGTACGGGCGATTTTGCCTTGGCGCAAAGCCTTGTGACGTTCCCTTTGGTATCGTCGCCCGCCAAAGTAGTGAGGTCAATGCAACTGATTGCTTTAAGCAGCCAGGCAGCTTGCCATTCTTTTTTGACGGTTCTGCGATTGGGCAAAGTGGATGAGCGGCGCTCAACGGCGCTTTTGTTGATATTAATGCCATCAAACAAGGCTGTATTGAATGGCACTCCTTCATTGCGCTGAAAGTGGGTTGTATTGATCAATGTCATTGCTTTTGCTTTTCTGAACGGCAAGATTTGTTCCTGGCTTCCGCTATGAGGTGACACCTTCTCGTTCCATTTGAAACACAAAAGGCACAAAAGGACACAAAAGTAGCACGATTCGGTCTTTTGTGCCCTTTTGTGCCTTTTGTGTTTCAAATGATGTCATATTTAGTTGTGCGGTAGTACACTATAAAAACTCCTCCATCACCATCCCAATCATTTCATACATCGCTTTGTGATAATCCTTGCTGAATTGTCCTGTAAACCTATTGGCAACGATGCAGTTGATCGTGATGGCCCGATGTCCCATAAGTTTAGACAAGCCATAAATGCCAGAGGTTTCCATTTCAAAATTCGTGATTCTCAAATTGTCAAATCTAAACCTGGAGAGTTTTTCGTTCAAAGCCTTGTCCTGTATGCCTAATCTTAAAACCCTCCCTTGTGGTCCGTAAAATCCTGTGGCAGTGGCAGTAACACCGCTATAGACCCCCAAATTTATTGCTTTTTTGAGCAACGCTGCATCGCCTTCTACCAAATAAGGTTTGGGAAGCCTTGGGTCCCATTGCACTGCTTCCATAAATTTTTCGACAAACAAATTATCTGAAAACCTTTCAGAATGGGCATAATAATGGACCAATCCATCAAACCCTAACCCATGCGAGCTAGCTAAAAAACTATCTACCGGAATATCCTCCTGAAGCGAGCCCGAGGTGCCTAATCGAATGAAAGTCAGCTGTTTGTGATTTGGCTTTATTTGTTTGCTACTAAAGTCTATGTTGGCAACAGCATCCAATTCGCTCAATACAATATCAATGTTGTCGGTTCCCATGCCGGTCGAAATGACCGTTACCTGCTTGCCATTCTTGGTACCGGTATGGGTTGCGATTTCCCTGTTTTGCGTTTTAAAATCCACGCGGTCAAAGAAACTCGAAACGATTGGGACCCTGCCCGGGTCGCCCACCAGGAAAATGGTATCTGCTAGGTTTTCTGGCAGCAAATTGCAATGATAAACGCTGCCGTTGGAATTTAATACGAGTTCGGATGCTGCTAAATCTTGGTTCATGTGAATGGGTGATTTGTTGATGGCCCTCCTTCGGCAAGCCTTTGGCGGGTGAAAGTGACTGGTTTTGCCATTTGTGGAAGGTAACTTTTCCCGGGTGAAGCATAATCAATCTTTAGGGCATCGGCAATGGTTACTCCAATATCAGCAAAGGACTGCCTTGTTCCAAGATCAAGCCCGGGTTTTACGTTGGCCCCAAAATTCAAAATAGGAATGTACTCTCGCGTATGATCGTTGCCAGGGGCGGTAGGGTCATTGCCGTGATCGGCAGTGATGATGAGCAAATCGTCTTCTTTTAAATTGCCCAGCATTTCTGGCAAATACTGATCAAATTCCATCAATGCTTTTGCGTAGCCCTCCACATCCCGACGATGCCCATAAAGCATGTCAAAGTCCACCAAATTGGTGAAAACAAGTGCTTCTGCGGGATTTTTTATGGCTTCGATCGTTGCCTTGATGCCCGCTAAATTATCGGCTGTTTTTACATAACGACTGATTCCTTTTTCATCAAAAATATCAACAATTTTCCCGACAGCATAGACGCCTTTGCCTTGCTCCAGGATAGCATCCAAGACCGTTTTTGGCGGTTTAACCGAAAAGTCTTTGCGGCGACTCGTTCTGGTGTAGTTGCCTGAAGTGCCAACAAAAGGCCTCGCAATTACACGCCCAACTTCATAGTCGCCCACAAGCATATCACGTGCAATTTGGCAAATTTCGTATTGCCTTTCGATAGGATAGACGGATTCGTGCATCGCAATTTGAAACACACTGTCGGCAGAAGTATAGACAATTGGACACGCTGTTTTTATATGCTCATCGCCCAATTTGTTGATGATAGTAGTGCCAGAAGCCGCCAAATTGCCAATGGTTTTTGTTCCAATGGCCGCTTCAAATCGCTCCATAAATACCGATGGAAAACCATTCGGGAAAACCGGGAATGGTTTTTCGAGCACAATGCCGCTGATTTCCCAATGCCCGGTCGTCGTGTCTTTTCCGGCGGATTGCTCTTTTGCCTTACCAAAGGCAGCGGTTGGGGCAGCCGTTTTTTTCAGGTGATTGGCCATGTCAATATTGCCCAAACCCATTGCCGTTAAATTGGGCAGATGGAGATCGGGATAATATTGGGCTATGTTTCCCAAGGTGTTGCTTCCCTCGTCATTGTACAGATGTGCGTCTGGCAAGGCCCCGATTCCGACGCTGTCCAGTACGATTAATATGACTCGGTTCATTTATTTATTCCTTATTCTGAGTCTATAATGCCG
>JANMME010000528.1:0-2543 GCA_031373015.1 Saprospiraceae bacterium | reverse complement strand
CCGCAATCTTACCTTCATTCAAAAGTTGCTGCGCCTGCTTAGCCACCGCATCGTAATCAGCCCGCGTAGCAAGTTCTTTTTCCAATTCTTTGAACCGCTCCACCTGCGTATCCAGTTTTTTCTGAAAATCCTCGAAAGTAGCTTTGTCCTCCTCGAGTTTGGCGGCCAGCGCCCGCAACGCTTTCGGAGGAATACCATACCAAATGTTCACATCGCCACCAGCAACTACGGCGGGGCTGTTGATGCCCGTAGTAGTTAGGTATTTACTGCCCGCGTACAAATCCCAATCCAACGCATCCGCCAGCGCAGGCGAAACCCCAAGGTCTTTTTTAGAAGCATCGGACAGCAAGGGCGCACGGCTTTTCTTCTCCGGCGCTTGCTGGTATTTTTTCAGCAGGCTTTCGGTGCGGCTTTTGCGCTGGGCAGGGTCGAGGCCGTCTTTTTCGTAGATTTTAAGGATGGCCTCTACGGCATCGGCGCGTACGCCATACACGGCGGAGAAGTTTTTGGCGATTACGGCGGGGCTGTTGTCGCCCGAGGTGGTTTGCGCGCAAGTGGAGCTGCTGCTTAGCATGCCCGCTATTGTTAAAACTACGGCAGGTAAATGGTCAAAAAATTGTTTCATGTCCGGGGGAAAGGAAGAAATACCAGAAGGGATCAGCCTACAGACAGCGACCACCGAACATTCAAACGCCGGAACAAAGCAAGCAAGAATTCAAATTCTTGCTCATTGGCGGCGGTTACATTGAAATTAATTGGAGTCGTTTGCTTCTTTGCTTTGTACTGCCGGATAAATTCCGCAATTTGGGCTGCATCTTCGTCGGTGAGGTGGGCAGGCGCAACAGTCAAATCCACCTCGTCTGGTTCTGTTATGTAGTTCATGCTTTGTATATCTTGCATTTCAAATGGTTTTTGATAGACAAATTTACTGCTTTTTTGTCTTTTTCTCAACAGGTTTTTCAGCCTCGCCTCCATAATTTATCTGCACATCACCCCCAGGAGCATTAATGGCAGGGCTTTGATCGCCAGAAGTGCTGATGTTGGGCGGAGTGGCCAGCGAATCGGGCTTGGCTTTTGTTTGTTCGGTGGGTGTTGGCGATGATGGTTTTTGAAAATACTCTACAATTTTCACAACGCCCGCCAGTATGCCGATGAGAAGGCCAACGTAGCCGAGTTTTTTCCAAAGATCGCTTGGTTTGGAGGCGGGCTCCACATTTGACAACTTTTGAAAAGTTGTCAAATGTTCATCTTTCCCCGATTCCGAGTAAATCGGCACCAGATTTTCAGGAAGATGTCCCTCAAGCGCCTCGACCGGCATCCCTTCCACCGTGAGCAGCAGCGCGTCAATCACTTTGTTCTTCTCAAGCAAATAATCGGCATTGGAAACGGTGCCGCGCTGCTGGGCCTGTTCATTGGCCGACCATCGGGCAGAAAGCAGTGCGACAGATCGGTTCATAATGCCCGTGTCGCGCAAATCGCGCGTAGCAGCGAGGGTAGCCGCAAGTACGGCGGCTGTGTGGCCGTTGGCAACCAGATTTTTTAAGTCTTGCTTTGAATAGGGCATATCATTAGGGCGGTTTTGCAAGTCTAAAAATAGAATGCGTTCACAAATGTCCATTCAAATTTCAATAACTGTAAAATCTTGCCCATCTTTGTAGAACTAAAAATCATGTCATGCACAAAGAAGATGTGTTTGTCCTCACCCCGGAAGATGCTGGAAAAGTGTCTGAGAGCATCCCAGTCACGCTTATTCGAGAGGTGGTAGAAGGGTTGCCCTTTTATTACCCTGGCTTTCGCGAAGTGCTGAACAACACTAAAAAACTTGAAGACATCATGGCAGATAGTGGGCTGCAAACGCTTTTGAAAAATATAATTGGCGATGTGCTCAAAGCACAAATTGACCGCAAGTTATATTATGTATTTGCTGGCGAGACTGGCAGCCACCTCAACCCGCGCAACAATTTCGGCCTTGACGTTGCCATCTACGACCGCCAATTACTTTCGCCCAGCAAGATCACCAACAAATACATTGACGTGCCACCCAAAATCGCCCTTGAAATTGACGTGAAAGTTGAAATGCCCGATGCCGATGGCAACCTTTTTGAACAATACATCGTACCGAAAATCCAGCAATTGTTTGCTTTCGGAACGGAGCGCGTAATTTGGTTTTTCACAAAAAGCAAGACCATTATCCACGCTACCGCCGCAGAAACTTGGGAATTCCCAAAATGGGACAGCGACATCGAAATCATGCCCGGCGTGACCCTGAATATTGCCCGCCTGATTGAAGGGGAAGAAATCAAGCTTTAGACGTGATTATTTGGACATTGGATGTTGGATATTGGATGTTGGACATTCCCCTATCTTCGCCCCCATGACCGCCTTCATCTCCCGCGCACTTTTACCCGATTCCGACTTCCGTTCCCTGCTCCGAGCGCAGGGCTGGGGGGTCTTTGGGCAGTCGTTCGTTATGCTGTCGGCCTTGCCATTTTCCAAAATCCCCCCATGCGACTGGTTGTTTTTTTCGAGCCAGAATGCTGTGC
>JANMME010000518.1:0-1741 GCA_031373015.1 Saprospiraceae bacterium | reverse complement strand
CCCAGCCATACTGGTGACTGCGGCTGGCGGCGTTGCCGTGTTTTTCGTAAAAATAGGGGATCATCGCGTCCACCACACGCGGGTCGCAAGGCGTGGTAGCGTTGTTGTCAAGGTATATTAGTCTGCGCTGCGTCATTTCTTATTTAGATTGATTCGCAAAGATAAACAGGCTTCCTTGAAAATGGTTTTTCTTTTTTTGATGAATTCTAATTAGAGTTGTTTTTGGATGAATATTCGGCCTCCGGCAGTGCGAGGATGATGGGCCACGGATGACACGGATGGGACACGGATTTTTTAGATCTGTGCAAATACGTGTCCCAACCGTGTCATCCGTGGCACATCCCCTCTAAAAATCATCCTCAGACCTGAATCCTGTTCACTGTCCGGAGATTCTTTACTTTTGCCCAGGCTCAAAAGTCCACCCTCCTAAGGCGGGTAAAACATCCAACGTCCAATGTCTAACCAAGATATTTTCCAAGAATTCCCCCCGGTAAGCAAGGCCGATTGGCTGCGCCAAATCACCAAAGACTTGAAAGACAAGCCTTTGGAAGATCTGAACTGGCAATTACCCAAAGGCTTGGTGGTGTCGCCTTTCGTCCATGCCGATGATTTCGCTGCCCCCCCCACTCCCCTATCCGATCGGCCAAATCATTGGGAAATTTGTGAGGATGTGAAGGTGAACGATCTCGCATGGGCGAATCGCCAGGCACTGGATGCGCTGGAAGGCGGGGCTGAAGGGCTTTGTTTTTGGCTCGACAGGCCATTGGAATTGGGAGATTTTGGACTATTGCTAAACGGTATTCACCTTGACTTTATCGGCCTTCATTTTGCAGGTAATGCTGTTTCAGAAAACCCCGGCATGGTGTTGGGGAATCTGGAAAACCTCGCAAAACAACGCGGGCTTTCCAGCACCCAGTTGCGCGGCTCCTTGGCCTACGATCCCGTGCCGGTTTCAAAAATTGTGGATTGGCGCTATCTGGCTGATTTGCTGGAATATGCGCAGGAGAAGTTTCCGCAGTTTAAGATTATACAAGTAAGTACCCCGGAACTCCGTTCCGAGGAGGGCGCTGCGCCTGAAACGATGTCACCGGAACGGAGTTCCGGGGTACTATTGCGCAACGCGAACATATACCTCCAAAAACTTTCCGAGCGCGGCATCCTGATAGCAGACATCGCGAATGCCATGCAGTTTTCTGTTCCAGTGGGTAAAAGTTATTTTGTGGAAATTGCCCGTTTACGCGCATTTAAACTCCTGTGGTTCAATATGTTGAAGGCTTGGAACGCGCCTTTGCAGCCCCCAACTATTGTAGCCCACTTCCAACCCGAAGCCTATTCCGACGATTTATACACCAATATGATCCGCGCCACTACTATGGCCATGTCAGCAGTGCAAGGTGGCGTCGAACGACTCACGGTGCTGCCCTACGATGCCGGGCGCGAGGCGCAAGCGACTTATCCGCAGGCCTTTGGCCGCCGCATTGCCCGGAATGTGCAACACTTGTTAAAAATGGAAAGCGCATTGGATGAGGTGGCTGACCCGGCAGCGGGGAGTTATTATATTGAGACGTTGACAAAGCAATTGGCGGAGAAGGCCTGGGTGGCGATGGAACACGGATGACACAGATTAGACACGGATTTGCACGAATAAAAATATCAAAAATCCGTGTCTAATCCGTGTCATCCGTGTTCCATCTCCTTCACCCGATCCATCGCCCGCTCGCTAATCGCCGTAATGGACAGC
>JANMME010000500.1:0-4033 GCA_031373015.1 Saprospiraceae bacterium | reverse complement strand
ACGGCAAAAGCATGTATCATGGAAGCCAGCACCGCCAAATACATGGCATAACTGGTGTTCCAGACTTTCCACGCGGAACTGACCACCGGGTCGGTCAGGATATGGTGGGCCGCAGCCAAACCAATGAAAAGGATATACAGGAAAAAGGCGGACCGTGACACGCGCTCGTTGATGGAAACGCCGCCAACAGCAAGGTACACCACCAAGTACCAAATAGCGATCTGGGCGGTCACGTTGATTTGCTGTGAACCGTGGCCCATGCCCCACCAAAGGAGCTTATACGCCGCAGCGTCAAAATGCTCGATCAGCCCAACCGACCACAGAAAAGCGGGGATGTAGGCCAGTGCGCCCGAGGCAATGGAGTAAACCGCAATAATGGCTGCGGCCACCAAACCATAAGTGAAAAGCGGGAGCGTATCGCCCACCAGTTTGTCGCGCTTGGCGATCATGATGTTGCCGAAGAAAAGGATCACGCCCGTTAATGCGCCCACGGCAAAAAGGATGATACCGAGGTAAAAAAGCGGGTGTGCTTTGAGTGGCACATAACTGGTCAGCCCAACATTTGCCAGGCCCATCAGGACGACGGTGTCGGTCATGATCATGCCGATCAGCATGAGGGCAAAGGCGATCCAGCCAGTCGTGGGCGAGCACATTCGGCTGTTGAGCACCACCGTGGACCCAAAATACAGGCCTGCTATTTCAAAAAATATGATCCAAAAAACCAGTGCATTGATTCCGTGAAAAGTTACGAGCCGATAATACATCTCGGCATCCAGCAGGTGCACGGGCTGGTAACGGGTGAGGACCAAAAGCAGCGCAACAATGATTGCTCCCAACAAGGACACCACTGCCACCACTGCATTGACCCTGATAAGTGATTGGGCTTTGAGGTCAACTTTAAAGCCGGTTAAATCGCAAGTTCTAAACATGGCAAAAAGGTTTTACTGTTATCGAACAGTTTTGATGAAAGCAATCAATTGTTCAACTTCCACATCGGTCAGTGGTACGA
This sequence comes from Saprospiraceae bacterium, assembly GCA_031373015.1. Taxonomy (GTDB): domain Bacteria; phylum Bacteroidota; class Bacteroidia; order Chitinophagales; family Saprospiraceae; genus M3007. The sequence continues at coordinate 3,024 of JANMME010000500.1, read as the reverse complement.
CCGTCATGGGTATTTTCTCGTAACTCTTCACTTTTTTCTTTTCCGGGTAACGGATGCTTTCGCGGAGGTACTCCTCGTTGATTGTTACCTTGGAATAATTGCCCTGTTCATCCATGACGTCCTCTTCGCTGCCGAATATGCCTTTCCAAGTCGGGGCTACGAGTTTTTTCCCGTCAAGGGTATGGCAGGCACTGCAGGCTTTGAGCGCGAAAAGTTCCTTGCCAGCGGCTGCCATCTCGGGCTCCGACATGGGGGCGGGGGCAGCAGTACTGGAAGTACCGCCAGCAGCAACTTTTGCCATCCGCTCGGTCAGCGAGGCTTTGTCGTAATTGTATTTTTTTAGGTCTTCATCGGTTTCGATGACTACGATGCGCCCGAGCATTTGGTGGTGGCCGATGCCGCAGAACTCGTTGCAGACTATTCGGAAGTCACCTGCTTCGGTGGGCTTGAAATTGAGCACATAATCATAGTCAGGGTAGACCATGAAGTTCATGTTGACGGGCTGGATAGAGAAACCGTGCATCACGTCCTTCGAGGACAAGTGGATTTTGTACCACTCTCCTTTTTGAAGCACGAGGACGGGCGACCAACGCCATTGCTCGCCGAGCATGAAAACGTCTTTTTGAGGGTCGGGCATCACCACAGGCACCCCATTGTCGGTGCCGATCATGTACTTTTTGGTGAAGGCCTCGACCATTGCAACAAATTCCTTCGGCTTGGTCCGGTAAGTGACGCTGGAAGGGTTCTGGTTGCCCCACACGTGCCAGGCAATCATCCAGAAGAAAAGCATGAGGCAGAGTGCCAGTGACAGTAGCACCCACATCTTTTCATCTTTGGATACCTGTTTGTGGAACCAACCGGCGGATGGAGAAGTTAGGCTCACAGTTTAATATTTAAAGGTTAATAAGTAGGTGACATTACTTCTGCTTTTGTTTCGTCCGGCATATTCGGCACATTGCCCAGTTCGATGAACCCCCAGGCAATGTAGAAGACTACGAAAATGGTAACTCCCAAAAAGAGCAGGAGCATCATGTCGTTGAGCATTAGTTGGAAAAAGGGGGGTCTTTCGTCGTGGCTGGGTTCGTTTTCCATAAGTAGCAACAGTTTTAAAAAATGAACGCTTAGTGCGCGTAAAATCTTGGCTTCAAGAGGGATACTGTAATAAGTTTTTAAGATTAAAGAGTATTTTGTCTGCAAACATAAAGCCGATTTTGGTTATTGCTTATATTATGGGAGAAAAATTTTTCAAAATCCAAAGGAGTGTTTCCGTGCAACAAGGTTTTTTCACAAGGATTGAAGCGGGCATGACAAAATTCACCTCAAGCGATGATATTAATCACCTTGCCAGGTTTTATGCGCCCTTTTCTTTGCGAGGTCTATATCCACTCTTTGGGGAATATCTTTTCTACCTAGGAGGAAAATGGTGTCATTATCAACGCCCTTGACCAAGTGGACTGGTATGCTGACTTGTTTGGCCAATTTTGGGACTTTTGAACAAAGCATGCCGCCACTTTTTTTTGGTTTTTATTTAAGACAATATTGTCTTAAATAAAAAATCAAACTACATTTGTTGTCCAAAGGGCCATTAATACGGTAATCTACAGAGAAAAAGCAAAAAAAACGGCAAACAGCGCGTATGAAAGACCTACCTACGATCATTCAAACCTGCAAGGAACTTTCCTTCGATTTGGATTTCAGCCATTCAAAACAGTGGAAAGCAGCAAAAGAAGGGCGCGTTATCGTGGGCTACCTGCCCATTTATTTCCCCCGGGAAATCATCCACGCCGCCGGCGGCATGGCGGTGGGGATTTTTGGCGGCGGCGACCGGAAGCAGATCGTGAAAGGAGATGCCTACTACCAGTCCTATATATGCCACATACCCAGGAGCGTCATAGAATTGGCCCTGGACAAACAGTTTGACCATTTCGATGGATTCATTTTCCCCTCTATATGCGACGTTATCCGCAACCTGTCGGGCATTTTCAAGCAGAAGAAAATAGGCAAATTCGTCAAATACATGGATTTCCCGCAAAACTTCCTGCCGGAAATCGGGGGACAGTATTATCAACAGGAAATGCGGCACATCCTTCAGTACATCAAGGAAATCAACGGGGTAGAAGTCACCACCGAGCAATTGAACCACGCCATCCGGCTGTACAACGACAACCGCCAGATGATCAAATTCATGTACGACATTCGGCAGGAACACCCCTGGCGGCTGAGCATAGAGGATGTCTACCATATCATCCGGGCGGGAACGGTGATGCCGGTGGAAGAACACAATGAACTGCTCGAACAGGTCTGCGAACACATACAAAAGGACCTTGGCATACCGCAAGACAAGGTGAAGGTGGTCATATCGGGCGCCTTCTGCGAACAACCCGCTGTTGGCCTGATCAAGGCCATCGAAGAAGCCGGATGCTATGTGGTGGACGACGATTATATGCTGGGCTCACGCATGATCCTTGGCGACATTGACGCTACGTCCGACAAGCCTCTGGAGGCTATCGCCAATGCATACATCCGTCAGAGTCAGTACTCTTCCTCCATTTACGATGTAAACGATCCCAAGGAATTCCGGCTGGCAAAAATCGTGAAAGACAGGGGCGCGGCTGGAGTCATTTTCGCCTCGGCCAGCTTCTGTGACCCCAGTCTGCTCGACGCGCCGATTTTCCAAAACGCTTTCAACAAGATGGGCATCCGCTACATCGCGTTCCAATACAGCGAAAACATCAACCAATTCAAGGTCATCAAAGAGCAGGTCGGTGCTTTCTCCGACTCTATCAAGTTGTGGGAAGACGAACCCACCGAGATATTGGCGCAAATGGCGGAATAGCACAAATGAGGGGGTGACTCAAAGTCCAATGCCGTCAACTTAAGGATTTTCAAGGGGTTGTGTAAAAAGTCAATTTGCTACTTATAAACCGCTAGTTTCCTACGGCTCAATTTTTTAGTGATTTTCGGGTGACTGAACTGCAATTCGAGTGAACTTCGTTGCACAACCTCCCTTTTTTTGTGATTTTA
>JANMME010000443.1:0-12358 GCA_031373015.1 Saprospiraceae bacterium | reverse complement strand
CAACAGGTATAACCGGCATAACGCGGCTTGCTGTTCGGCGCCAATTGTTGCCGAATCGCGGAATGAATGCCATCCACTACCAGCACCATCTCTGCATCGTATTCCGTACCATCCTGAAAATAAAGCGTGGTGTAATCCTCGTGCTGCTTGATCCCGACGGCTTTTTTTCCTGTCATGATATCAAGATCGCCCGATGCTTGCAACAAAATTCGGTGCAGTTCGCTGCGGTGAATGGCAAAATTGCTCAGGCCGTAACGATCGCTTAGGACCTGACTATCTGCTACCGTGATGGGTCGCCCGTTTTGATCCAAAATGGAAAACGTATCGAGCAAATGCCCTGCGGGAATGACCTTTTCGGCTATGCCAATGCGCTCCAGGGCTTTGATCGCGTTGGCCGCCAGCACGAGGCCTGCGCCCAAGGCTTTAATTTCAGGCGCTGATTCAAAAATGGTGGGACGCATCCCTAATTTCCGGAGTGCAATGGCTGTAGTCAATCCGGCGATACCGCCGCCTATAATGGCTATACGTGAATTTGTATTTTTCATACTGCTATTTAAATTTGAAGGTTTTTAATTAGGGTACACTTTTGAAGTCCAAACCAAAGTACTCATTCGTTTATACAGATCACCATCTGCAAAATCCCACAACAATTGGGTGGAATTATACACTTCTTGAAATATAGCCTCCGATTTGATATTATGGGTGCCGGGGTCAAAACGCAGGGGAATTGCATCATAACCACTAAAGCCAAGCAATTGGCTGCTCCATTTCTTTTCGGTGACAACGCTTCCGCCATTGCAAATATCGGTGTCTGTAACTTTTGTTGGAATTTCTTCCCAGGCTTCAAAGTCCAAATACAGGTCAAAGCCATTGGGCAAAATTTCTTTGTGACCGAAATAGTGCGTGTGGCCAACCGGGTTGCCTTCACTCAGCCCCAAATCCAAATGGAGTGATACATTTTGATAGGCTGCGGTCATTCTATGACAATCATATTCTGAATGGGTGGTGCCGCCCACCGTATAAAGACAGGGCCCTACGAAATAGGAAAGCGCTTCGAACGCAGCGGCGTTCGTTACCACATAAGCCGGGGCTGGGTTTATATCGCCTCGAATAGAAATGGAGCCGGATAATTCCTCTTCGATCTCGCCATCCAAACCGCCATGTGGACGTGTGTATTGATATTCGACCAACCATTCGTACAGGGTACGTGGTGGCGTTTTCTGGTTTCCGGACTGCACGATAACATCTCCGTAGGCAGGAGCATAAAATTGCAATTGGCAGATAATCAATCCGGATGACCATTCTTTAATCACCTTAAGCTCCTTGTCAATCGTAACGGTCCCTTTTTCATTCGGGAATTTTCCCCATATCTGGAGCAGGTCATGCTCTTCATCAACCAATAGATAATCAATTTTATAGGTACTTTCATTGCGCAACACCTTCTTATTGCTTTTCTTTTTATTGATTTCCACTACAATGTTTATTTCTTCCGGAATAGGATCCTCCATTAAACAAATGATGGTATTTTCCGTCCAGGATGTAATACGCTGCGTGGCTAAAGGTTGATCATTTATATAAACAACCCGTTCGGTCATATTTGTCGTATCGCCGAAATTGCCCGATATCAGGAGTTTTCCGTTCTGTAATTCGGCTGATTCAATAAAGGGTGTTGTTGGGTCCGTTGATTTGTCTTTTTCACAAGAGGGCAAGCACAAGAAGTATAGGGCTGCCAGCGATAAGCGCATTAATTGTTTCATTTATCTTGATTTTGTAATGTGACTTTTTTTACTTCAAAATGATGTCTTGTAAAGGAGCCTAAGAGCCTGGCCACTGGGGCCAACAGGCTAAACACCATTTTCTGGATCCAAAAAGCCGGCTTTGCCATTCTAAAGACCCCATAAAACCGGGGCATGGTCAGTGCGATCTGGAACAAATTTGGAACGCCTTTTTCATTGGTTTTGCCAGCATTTGCCAGATCGGCGAGGGTTTCGAAAAACTGTTCGCTATTCAAGGCTGGCACAATGACCCAATGCATAAGCGTCGGCTTTTCGCTGGTATTCCACATCGAATGGATGGTTTGGGGGGGCACTTCCAGCTGCTCGCCGGCTTTCAAAACCCGGATTTGACCCTCCACGCGCACCGTCATTTCGCCGAAAAGCACTTTAAAATGTTCCGTTTGAAAGGGGTGGTAATGCGCAGGAGGCTCCTCGGAATGCGGATGGTACGATACCTCCATTTCGAGCATTTCTCCCTGCGTATCTTTTGCGGTGCGGAGCAATTTGTACTCCATGCCGGTTTTGGTATTGTGGATTATTTTCATCGCGCTACTTTTTTGTCAATGATCGGGACCGTTTTCAAAAAGGCCTGAATAGCAATCACTTCTGAATCTGTCAAGGTTGAAAATGGCGGCATGGGATAACGGAGTGTTCCACCACCCGGTTTTTGGCCGTATTTGACGGCGTTTATAAATTGCTCCGTCGTTAGATTTCCGATACCATATTCCGGGTGTGGGGTGAGGTTGGCGGTACGGATGACTTGTCCTTCTAAGTTCTTCATTTCATTCCCTCCGCCGTAGTAACCTTCTGAGGCTGGCGGGTTGAGTGCATCCACTTTTACAAAATCCGCCGAATGGCAGGAATAACAGTCGAGAAGATCGTTCGCCAGATATTTTCCCCAAACCACTTGGTTGATCGTGTCGGGCAATTGGATGGGAGCTGTTGGCAGAGGTGGTGGCGAAAAAACGGTGTTTGTCAAAGTTTTTACCACAAAATTCCAGCGATTGGGAAGATACGACCGCGGGTCGGCAGCCAAAGCGGCATCGTCTGAGCGCAACCATGCAATGACGGCTTGCATATCTGATTCGGCCATTCGGGGGAATTTTGGCATAAAGGGTGGCGCCCAGGAACCATCTTTCCGTATGCCGGTGCGCAGAAAATGGTACAGTTCGCCGTCCGTCCAGGCGCCAATGCCATGCACCAGATCATGGGTGATATTGCCGGAATAAACTTTGCCGAACATCGGCGGCAGATCTGCGAGCTGCTTGCCGATCATCTTCCCCTCTTCTTCTCCGCGATGACAGCTCACGCAGAGGGCTGCAGCAATTTTCCGCCCCTGCTCGATGAGCGCAGTATCGCCCCGTGGCACTTGCAGTTTGATGGTTTCAGGGTTGGGCAAATAAGCAAAAGTAGGCACGCCTTTAGTGTTGATGATCATTGCACTGAGGCAAATCACGGCGACAAGCCCCAGCAGGGCAAGGCCGATTATTTTGATTGCTTTTTTCATATTGTTGATTGTTTTTTAAAACAAATAGTGTGATTGAATTGGGCGGCAGTACAAAATCACGCGCGCTCCTGCATCCACCGGATTCCCAGCCAAGCAGCCCAAATAGGTTCAAAAAAGAGGTAAAAATTTAATCCGATCTCCGACAAAACAGGCAGTTCAAAAGTGTGCCCAACCGTATCAAGGATTCCTGAAACACCCAACAGGATGGTCAGGTAATACAGCGGTTTACCGTATCCGCGCAACACCGGAGCGGCGCCGAACATGAAGATGCCAAGGAGGCCCATTTCTAATAAGTTCCAAATGCCATTGTTGACGATGTGGTAAACGAATAGAAAACTGTCTTTTATCGCAGGCTGCTGGGCAGCATCGGCCTGCAGGTATTCCCGCAAAAAATGGGTGCCCGTGGCTGTCAGGATCGCCGCTCCTATGGCGCCCATGACAGCATAGGCAATACCGCTGGCGGCGAAAATATTTCGCCAGGGTGTTTCCATTTTTTCAAAAAGGAAAAAAACAAGGGGGACGAACAGCAGATAATAGCCCCAGAGGTCGGTGATCATTCCCCAGCGGAAAAACTCAACCTCGGCGGCATTCATATCCCCGAAGATCAAAGCGGGTTGGGCAAAGGTGTCAAAATTGAAATTGACGGCAAGGGCAAGCAAAATGTTGCAGGTGAAAGCAAGGAGGCCTGACAAAAGGGTAAGCCGGCCCACTGATCTGACATAATTGGATGTTGATTGCATGACGTTTTATTTTTTTAAATGTGCTGCAAAGGTGTTGGGCGATCATCTAGACGGCAATTGAACTTGTCATGAACCGTCGGAAATATGGGATGAATTGACCTCGATTTTTAAATGCTCACATACTGCCGGATCAATACCTGATCCACCCCGCCCCAAACCGCCAGGCGATGCAGGCAGCGCATGACCGGCTCTAAAAACCGAAACAAACGCGGCAAATGGGTGTCGCTCCAATGCACCAGCATGGCCAAGTGGAAGGGGTTGTAGGGAATGCCCTTTTTGTTGGTGCGCCCATCACGGGCAAGGCCATAGGCGACTTGCAGGCTGATTTCGAGGCCTTTACTGGCCGTATCTAGCAGGACATGTGCCACCACCTTTTCTGTATCCGAAGGATTGAAGAAACAATGTTCATCGCCGGCCTTTACGCGTACGGATTCTCCCGCTTCCAGAAAAAACCGGTCATTGCCCAATTGCAGTCCAAGACGGCCTTCTATGACCGTAAAAATCTCATCGAAGGATTTGTGGGTATGCAATTCGTTGTTTCCATTAGGGGCCAGTTCGAGCAGCATGGCGGTGTGTTTCCCCAAGGTTTCAGCGGAGGTTTCCAGGAAAGTAACCCGGTCCTTAATAACAGGGTTTTCGATGCTACGATTGGAAGGTGTTTGCATGGCACATGTTTTTTGTGAAAAATGTGCCGCAAAAGTGTCTGCCGGATCAAAGTGCGAGCAAGCTGCTTTGGTATGAATCGCCCAAAAAAAGGAATGAAATGCGGGATGGTTTTTATCCTGCAATTCATACTGTAAAAATGACAATTCATACAGTCTTCCAATCCCTGAAAGATGAAGATAACGCTACATTTGCCTCATGTCTAACAATTCCGGCAATAGCCTCAACGACAAGTATTTGCGCCTATACGGCATACCGCTTTCTGTCGTGGCATTCATGTTGGGGCAGATGCCCTTTTTCTTTCCTGGCCGGTGGGATTTGTTTTGGAAGTACACGCTTATTAGCCTTGTTTTTACAGCCCTGATTTGGGAAATTGCAAGGTGGATTATGGTCCGAACGCGCATCCGATTTCCAGGTTTGGCGCAATCAAAACAGCGCATCAGCTGGACCCTGTTCCTTTTTGCCGTTGAGATGGCTATTGGGCAACTGATCCTCACGAAGTTGATTATGTATATGGGCTTGGCCGCATCACTTCAATATTCGTTTTTTCAAATTTGGATTATTAATGTTGCTTGTGCGCTCTTCTTTATTGCAGTGATTGGGGCCGCTTACGAGGCCGTTTATTCTTTCCACCAATACAAAACGACCTTGTTAAAAGCCGAGCACCTCAAAAAGCAGCAGGCTCAGCAACGTCTCGACGCATTAAAAAACCGCGTTAATCCGCATTTTTTGTTTAATTCTCTGACCACACTGTCCGCTTTAATTGGAGAAGATGCTCCTAAGGCAGAGCGGTTTGTGGACGAGCTGTCAAAGGTTTACCGTTACCTGTTGCGCGCGGGCCGGCAACCGATGGTGACTTTAGGGGAAGAATTACAGTTTTCGGATTCATATGTTTTCCTGCTGCAAAATCGCTTTGAAGACGGGGAGTTTTCGTTCAAGGACAATTTTCGGGGCAATTCAAAATCTCCCGGGCGATATGAGCTCCTTGACCATAATCTCCCTGCTTTGGTCTTTCAAAACGCGCTTGATTATTTTGTGCGGACGCAAAATTTGCCCCTGCATATCCAGGCAGACATTCATGAAAACGAACTTCAGATCGCCGGGAAATACCAACCTAAAAACCGATCCATGGATGTTTCCGCCCATGACTGGGCGCAATTAGAACACCATGGAGCCCGGCAGGAAGTGGTGTCGGATCAGTTGGTGGTGTTTATTCCCTTCAGCTCAAATACCTTGGTATCATGATGGAACGCTTGCGTTTTATATTGCGGCATTATTGGGTAGAGATCCTCCTGGTTCCGCCCTTTGTAATGGCTTTATGCTATTATTTATACGGCGATATCTACTTCAGTTCCTGGAAAAATTTTGGCTACCTCAGTTTCCCATGGCTTTTTACCGCTATCGCTTCTCCAATTGCCTGCCATTGGGTAAGGAGGATCAATTTACAGCGATTCACGAGGTTAGAAGACTGGCCTAAACGCGTCATTTGGAGTATTTTTGGATATCTGTTTTTTACGGTAGGATTCGCAAAAATCACCTATTGGGTTTTGTGCTACACACAATTTGCTGGTATTATACCAACGGAAAAAAAGTTCACCATACTGGTGATTTTGGCTGCTATGATTGTGCTCATCATTGCTACCTTGTATGAATGTATCACGTATTTAGAAAAATGGAAAGAGGCCATTTCTGAGACCGAGCAACTGGAAAAACTTTATTTGGAAACCCAATTCCAGAGCTTACAAAGCCAATTAAACCCCCATTTCCTCTTCAACGGGCTCAATGTGCTGTCTTCCCTGATCGCAGAAAACCCACGCAGGGCGGAGGATTTTGTGGACGAACTCTCCAACGTGTATCGTTATCTCCTCCGATCCAACGATCGCGAAACAGCCTCCGTAGGCGAAGAATTGCGCTTTATCCGCTCCTTTTTTCACCTCCTGGAAACCCGGCACGACACCGGGGTTTCAATGAAAATTAATGTGCGCCAAGAAATTTATGACAAAAACCTGCCGGCCCTGGCGCTTCAGATTTTAGTAGAAAACGCGGTAAAACACAACGAAATAAGTCCGGATAAGCCCCTGAAGATCGAAATTTTTGATGAAAAAATGGCAGGACAAACCAGCCTTATCATCCGCAACAACCTGCAGCACAAAGCCACTCGCCCAGCGTCTAACAACGTGGGCCTGGATAACCTGCGGCAGCGCTATGAATTGCTCGGGAAATCCGGTTTTGAGGTGCAAAATGATGGGCGATATTTCACGGTGACTTTGCCGATTTTGTAGCAGAAAGCCGGGCTCATCCTTTGTTTCTGACAATTCATGTCAATAGGGCTTTTAGTGTTGCCGGGAAGGCTTTCAAATTTGTCCCAACATTGAACAATTTTAATGAATCGCTTCCTATGGCACCCATTGCAATTCACGCAGAAAACAAACGAATCAATCCTCAGGCAAAACCATTAACCTGGCCGGAGCTGATGAGTCTTTTCGGTTTACCCACCTTGCTCAATTACATTGCCTGTAAAATAGCAATTCCATACTTGGATAATCTTCAGATAATGCCCATCGAAGTGACTTACTTTCTGAGTGTGGGGCTTTTCGTATTGGCCCCCATGTTTTGGGGCGCGATTTACTTGAGCGGACGTGAGGCTGGCTCTTTTCGCGGGAAAGAATTATTGGCACGCATGAGGATAAAGCGGCTTTCCCGGACGGATTTATATTGGACAGCAGGGGCGTTTATTTTATTGTCACTCGCTTCTTTTCTATTAGCAAGGGTACTCTTGCCAATATGGGGCATTGATTCCTCGCCGTTTTTCTTTCAAAATATGCCCTTGGCAAGCCGTCATCTATGGATTTTGTATGTGTGGCCACTCTACTTTTTCTTCAATATCTTTGGCGAAGAATTTTTGTGGCGGGGTTACATTCAACCCAGGCAGGAGGCTTTGACTGGTAAATGGACTTGGTTGATACACGGATTCTTTTGGGCGGCTTGGCACATTCCAATGGGCTTCGACCTGATTTTGACCGCCTTGCCGATATTTTTTATACTTCCGGCGGTCGTACAAATTAGGCAGAATACATCCATTTCCATCGTCGTTCATGCGGTATTTGGAGGCTTTGGCTTTCTCGCCCTAGCACTTGGGGCCCTGCAATAATTGGACTTCAAACCTCATAGGTTTTTGAAATCTACGAGGTTACATAACTTATCACTTATAAATCCTTTTGTATGCAAGTTTTAATCGTTGAAGATGAACCCCTTGCAGTCAAAAAACTCATCCGACTGCTCGAAGAAGTCGCTTTCGATGTGAAAGTAGTCGGTACTGCAGGCGGTATCAAAACCGCCGTGGAATGGCTGGAATCCAATCCTACGCCCGACCTTATTTTCCTCGACATCGAACTTTGCGACGGACAGAGTTTCGAGATATTCCAGCGTACACGGGTAAAAAGCCCCGTCATTTTCGTCACCTCCTACGACGAGTTTGCGCTCCAGGCCTTCAAAGTGAATAGCGTGGATTATCTGCTCAAGCCGGTGCAAAAGGAGGATTTGGCCAATGCGATCGCGAAATATCGCGACCTGAAAATGCAATATAGCCGGGATATCAGCCCGATTTCGGCCAGTATCGAAAGTTTGCTGCTATCCTTGACGGGGGCTGGGCAACCCGCCTTCGCTGGGGCTACGGCGGGTAAATCAAACTCAGCATATCGTACCCGTTTTTTGGTCAAACACCTGCAGAAATATGTCACCGTGGATGTGGCTGATATCGCCTACTTCTGGTCGGAAGGGCGAATCAACTTTTTCAAAACGAAGGTCGGCCAGAAACATTTGGTAGAATATACCATGGAGGAGATCGAAGGGATGCTCGACCCACACGACTGGTTTCGGGTAAGCAGGCAATTCATTGTATCTGTACCCTCAGTAGCGGAGATTCACCCGTATTTCAATAATAGATTGATACTGCATCTGACTCCGAAAGAACCAGAAGAGGTCACGGTAAGCCGGGAACGAGTGGCAGATTTTAAGATTTGGTTGGGAAAGTGAACCTTTACGCTAACCATGTTTGTCGCGCCCGTTGATGCAAACATTGATGTCCTCAAAGCGGCATGGTCGGAATGGACAAACATGAACTGGCTCCGCAGCGTGCTTGAAGTGCTGAATCTCGCCTTTGATTTTGCAGCGTTGAGTTTTATTTTGGATGTTCCAAGACCTAACTTAAGGCGCGCCAAAATCTAAGCGTTTTATTGATGGAGAAAAGGCCCGTTACAAGCACAGCGGCAATTTTCCGTTTCTTTGCGTCATGCAACCGGAAATCAGAACAGTGATTGTTACCAGATACGTGACCCCATTGCGGGAAGGCGGTTCGCTTCCGGCCATTGTGGAAGCGGACGACGGCTTTTTATACGTACTCAAATTTCGTGGCGCCGGTCAGGGCATCAAAGCACTGATCGCCGAATTGATCGGCGGTGAAATGGCCCGTCTTGCCGGACTGAAACTTCCTGAAATTGTTTTTGCGGAGCTGAACGAAGCTTATGGTCGCGCAGAAGGAGATGAAGAGATCCAGGACCTGCTAAAATTCAGTACCGGATTGAATCTGGGGATGCATTACTTATCCGGCGCTGTCAGTTATGATCCAGCGGTTGACAAACCAGATGCAATGCTGGCTTCCAGGATCGTATGGCTGGATGCGTTTCTGATGAATGTGGACCGTACCGCGCGCAACACCAATATGCTGGTTTGGCAAAAAGAACTTTGGCTGATTGATCATGGCGCATCCTTGTATTTTCATCACAACTGGGACCACTGGAAGGAACAAAGCGTCAAGCCTTTCACTCAGATCAAAGACCATGTGCTGTTGCGCCAGGCTTCGCTCATCGAGGAGGTGGATCAATCCATGAAGCAAGTGCTGAACAAGCAGGTAATTGACAGTATCGTCGCTTTGATCCCGGATGATTGGATCACCGCCACATTCCCTGAAAGTGCCGAAACGGTCAGAAGTACCTACGCGCAATTCCTGCAAATTCGACTTGAATCCAGCGAAATATTTGTAAAACAGGCCCTGTATGCAAGATCTTCGATTGTTTGAATACGCCGTGATACGCATTGTGCCCCGGCCAGAGCGCGAAGAATTCGTCAATGCCGGGGTAATTCTGTACTGTCCTGAGAAAAAATTTCTGGGCATGCGTGCGCATTTGCCGGAGGCAAAATTACAGGCCCTCGATTCGAATCTAAATCTGGAAGAAATCAACATCCACCTACAGGCTTTTGAAGCAATCTGCTGCGGAAAAAACCCGGATTCCCCGATCGCGCAATTGGACAATGCTTCCCGCTTTCGCTGGCTCACCGCTACGCGGAGCACAATCCTGCAAAGCTCCAAAGTACATCCGGGGCTATGTGAAGATCCGGAGCTGACGCTAGAGAAGCTGGTGAGGGAATTGGTGGGTTAGCTGGGGGCAGAAGCCTTTATCGCAACACACTCATTTTTAACACATTCCTTCCACTTCCGTTCTCCAGACTCACGAAGTAAAGCCCATTGGACAGGCCTTCGGTACGGAGTTCAAGGTTGGATTCGCCTTGTGGGAAAGCCACGTTTTGTTGGAAAGAAACCGTACGTCCTGCAGCATCTGTGATACGTATTCCTGCCTCAAAAGCCTGGTCAGCATTGAATTTCAGGTTAACAAGTTCAGCTGTAACTGGGTTGGGTGAAAGCTGCCAGGCCGAAAGCCCTTCGATTTCGACCGTAGCCGAGATGGACGATGTTTTGAAGTTGCCGATGCGGGGCGTGGCACAGCCAACAAGGTAATTGAAAGGCTTGACACGCCAGTAATAGGCTTTGCTTGGCGAAAGGCCCGTCAGGATTTTGCTGGTACCGGTTTCAATATAAGTTTGCGCAATGGGTGAAGTAAAAGTAGAAATGAGATCTGTTTCTATCAGGTAATGTGTAGCCCCTGGAACGGCCTGCCATTCGATCAACACATTGTTGTAATAAGGAACGGTGCTGCCGCTGATGGGTGACACAAGCAGATCCGTAAGTGTGGTGATCTCCGTGGCGACCGGGGAAAATGTGTTGTCCAAATAATTGCGGCTCGAACTCAGCAGGTCGGCATTCATCAGGTCCGCTTGGTTCTGTGTAAAGGCATAATTGCTGCAATTACTGAAAGAGCCCATGTAGTTGTTCTCCATCGGGTCTACCAATTCGCCGAGCGGGTCTTTTGCCCCGCCAGTGTAATTGGCGCAACTTGAGGCTAAAAAGCCGAACCCGTAATCGGGCGGAGTATCGCAAATTTCGTCGGCAGCCATGCTGCAGTTGGTGCCGTTTTGGCGTTCGGTTGGAGAACCTCCAGGAGAAATCAGCGGAGCAATCGGCCAACCAGGAAATGAAGGGTCAAACGGTTTGTCTTCCCATCCATAAAAAGTATGGAGAAGGCTAAAAAAATGGCCCATTACATGCGACAAAGTGCTGTTCGGCTGGTTGCCGTTCGTCTCCGTTTTGCGAATCACGATCCAATCCTCCGCCGACGAGTAGTAGGCCGCCACACTGCCGGGCTGATTGACAAACCCAGGCTCCTGCACGACATACACATTGAGCGCGTTGCCGTGTCGGCTCAAGTTCATTAATACCCCGTTTGACTGGTTGTTGTACACATTGTCGTCGTTGATGGTCTTATTAAAAAGGCCACTTGTGGGGTGCGGGCTAAAGTAGAACTGAATGCCGGTGGGCAAATAGGCTGCATTGAGCGCACACAATTGTTCGAGCACTTTGATTTCTCTGTGCTTCCCGTTGCCGTTTGCGTCGCCCACGAGATGGAAGAAGATGGGCACATATTTTATCTCGCCACGATCTTGGGCAGCCGCGCGGAGGGCTTCCACCACGACTTTGTTTTCGCGAAGGCGTGGTAAAAGTTCGGATTGTTCTTGCGCATTTCCGCAAATTGGATGCTGCGATTGTTGGCTAAAGGCTGAAAAGATGGCCCCAAAGACAAAAAAGAGGAGTAAAAACCCTTTATTCATGGTGAAAATTATTTTTAATTAACATGATGGGAAACAAAAGTAGTGCAAACAAGATGTTGACCCAAATCTATACAAATTTCGGAATCTCCGGAGTGTAAAGGTTTTCGCCGCGCTTGGTTCACTTTAATTTTATCCAAGATCTAAACCCAACGCCGCGCTTGGGATTGGGGAGCGAAAAGACCTGCCTAGGCGAAAAATTATTCAACCACGATCAACTGACCATATAGTTCCCCCCGGGCCGATACCTGAACCCCATATACCCCTGGCGGCAACCCGCTAAGCCAGGCAGTTTGAGTGCCTGCCGGAGGGATGACACGCTGACATACTCGTCCGTGCATGTCAGTTACCACCAGTTCTTCTATGGGCACACCGACTTTCCACTGGATCGCAAATTCATCGTAACGTTTCACCGGATTTGGCCATATCTCCATGTCCTGAAGACCTGTTTGCGCCTCTTTAACAGCCAGAACCGACACCATTCGGAGCACCGCAGGAGCGGTAACGATCGGATCGTTAAAATCGAAATAGATCGCCGCACGGTTGTACACCCCATCACCGACTGTCAACCAGGATTCAGGTCGCACTGAAAATGCGATAAATCCGTGGCTTGCGGGTTCGTTCGCTGCGCTATCCGGTAGAAGGATCGGATCAAACCGCACTTCGAGCATGCG
>JANMME010000403.1:0-1767 GCA_031373015.1 Saprospiraceae bacterium | reverse complement strand
ACAGCTGAAAAAGTGCTTTTTCCTCGATCTGTGGGGCTTTTAAAAAAACAAAACGACCATCGGAGCCAAACACGGCAGAGTCCATCACCAAGCCGCTGAAATTCGAGGCGATCTCCATAAAATTGCGTGGCTGGATGAGATATACTTTCGGTTTCCAGCAATCAGTCATGATGATCTTTCCAGCAATCGGCGAGGCAGATTGTGTGCTGCATTGTGTGGTGCCTTGCAGCAGGAAAATGGCGACCAGAGCGGCGATTGCGTGGTTGGAGAACATCTTATTATTACACTGGAAAATCTCCAATCCCGCCAGAAAGGTTTCTAACGTCAAAGCCCATTTTGTGCATCAGCTTACAAGCCTGCCCACTGCGGTTGCCGCTGCGGCAGAACAAGAAGTAAGTGGCGTCTTTGTCCAGAGATTCAACTTTCTTCCCAAATGTGGGCGAAAGAAAATCTATGTTTTTCGAGCCGGGGATGGTTCCGCCGGAAAATTCTCCCGCCGTGCGCACGTCCAGCAAAACGGCCTTTTCAGCCTCCTCGAATTGTTTCTTGAATGCGCGACCCGGGAGATTTTCGTTGCGGGTGCCGCTGTTGCCTTCCAAGTTTTCAAGCACGGCCGTATCAGATGATTCGCCGCCGATCAGGTTTTTCAAAAATGTATTCCAAGCCATTTGTTTGTTATTTTTGTGTGAGGGAAAAAATTCTATTTCTTAGCGAAACCTCGTAGGTTTTCAAAAACCTACGAGGTTTAAAAAGCCCAATTTACAACAAGGTGGTAGGGCATACATAGTCCGACACCTTGAATTTTCCGCCGTCCTTCATCGCCTTATAACCGCCGATGACGTCTACCAAATTATCGTAGCCACGCGCCCGCAAAATGCTGGCAAAGATCATGGAGCGATAGCCCGCTGCGCAGTGGAGGTAAACCGTTTTGTCCTTTGGAATGCTCAACATGGAGTCGTTGATGAAATCCAGCGGAGCATTTTCGACCCCTTCCACGTGCTCGCTGTTGTATTCACTTTGCTTACGGACGTCGAAAACGGGCGTTTTTGGATTTTTAGCGAGGATGCCCGCCAGTTGATCTGCTGTGACACGCTCGATCTTATCCACTTCTTTACCCGCGTTTTTCCATGCCTCAAAACCACCTTCGAGGTAGCCAATACAAAAGTCGTAGCCTACACGCGCCAAGCGCGTGATCACCTCTTCTTCCCGGCCCGGATCAGTGACGAGCAGGATTTGCTGCTTGATGTCGGGGATCAGAGCGCCCACCCAGGGAGCGAAATTGCCGTCAATACTAATGTTGATGGCGTTGGGAATGAAGCCTTCCGAGAATTTCTGGGCATCGCGGGTGTCGAGCACAAGTGCCTCGGTCTCATTGGCTGCTGCTTCAAACGCGCGGGGGGAAAGCGCTTGTGTGCCGCGTTTCATTACCTCGTCAAAACTTTCGTAGCCTTTGATATTCATCAGGACATTTTGTGGGAAATAGCCTGGCGGTGTGGTCAGCCCGGTCAAAATTTCTTTGATGAATTCCTCTTTCGTCAGATTCGGGTTGAGCGCATAATTCACCCGCTTTTGATGCCCCAAAGTATCGGTGGTTTCCTTGCTCATATTTTTCCCACAGGCGCTTCCGGCCCCGTGGTTTGGGTACACGATGAGATCATCGCTGAGCGGCATTATTTTGTTGCGAAGAGAGTCGTACAGGTGTCCAGCCAATTTTTCCTGCGTAAGTTCGGCGACCACATGCTGCGCCAAATCGGGCCGGCCCACATC
>JANMME010000383.1:0-3754 GCA_031373015.1 Saprospiraceae bacterium | reverse complement strand
GCACCAGTACTTCGGCATCAAGGCGGCGCAGGCGCATGTGGGCCGTTACGAGGGCGGCATTATCTGGCACACCCAGGGCAGTGGCAAAAGCCTTACGATGGTCTGGCTGGCCAAATGGGTGCTGGAAAACAACCCGAATGCGCGGGTGCTCATCGTGACCGATCGCACGGAACTGGACGAACAAATTGAAGGCGTTTTTATGGGCGTGGAAGAAACCATCCTGCGTACCCGCAGCGGAGCGCAGTTGGTAGAAAAACTCAACCAAACCAGTCCGCGCCTGCTTTGCAGCCTGATTCATAAATTCGGCGGAAGGGAAGAAACAGCTGCGGAGGAATTCATTGCGGAACTGAAACTTCCAAAGGATTTTCGGGCAAAAGGCGAGTTTCTGGTCTTCATAGATGAATGCCACCGCACCCAAAGCGGCGACCTGCACAAAGCCATGAAGGCACTGCTTCCAGAGGCGATATTTATTGGTTTCACGGGTACACCGCTACTCAAAAAAGACAAGAAATTAAGCATTGATGTATTTGGCGGCTACATCCATACCTACAAGTTTGACGAAGCCGTGCGCGACGGGGTGGTGCTGGATTTGCTGTACGAAGCCCGAGATGTGGACCAGCACGTATCCGACCAAAAAAGCATTGACGAGTGGTTTGAAATGGTGACCAAAGGCATGAACCCACTCCCCAAGGCCGAACTTAAACAGCATTGGGGCACCATGCAGAAAGTGCTGAGCACCAAGAGCCGTCTGGAGAAAATCGTGTTCGACATCAAAAAGGACTACCTGCTCAAGCCGCGTCTTCGCGACGGGCGCGGCAATGCCATGCTAGTGGCGACCAGTATTTATGAGGCTTGCAGGTACTATGAGATATTCCAGAATTTCGGGTTTAAGAAATGTGCCATCATCACCAGTTTTGAGCCCAGTGCACAAAGCATCAAAACGGAAAACACTGGCAGTGGCGAAACCGAAAAACTGGAGCAGTTTGACACCTATCAAAAGATGTTGAAAGACTACAATCAAAAAGACCGCGAGGCTTTTGAAAAATTTGCCAAGAAACAATTCAAGGACAATCCGGCCCAAATGCAGTTGTTGATCGTGGTGGACAAGTTGCTGACCGGATTTGATGCGCCGAGCTGCACCTATTTATATATTGACAAACAAATGCAGGATCATGGCTTGTTTCAGGCCATTTGCAGAACCAATCGGCTGGGCAAGGAAGAAGAAACCGACCCTTATTTCAAGGAGTTCGGGTATATTGTAGACTACAAGGACTTGTTTGGTCGCCTGCGGAAATCTATCCAGGATTATACCTCCGACGCCTTTGAGGGCTACGACAAAGAAGATGTGAAGGGCTTGCTGACCGACCGTTTGGAGAAAAGCAAGGAGCAATTGGAGGATGCTTTTGAAGCCTTGCATCAACTGCTTGAGCCAGTACCCATGCCCCGCGAGTTGCCACAGTTCAGCCATTTCTTTTGCGGCGACCCTTCCAACCCGGACGATCTCAAATCGAACGAGGAAAAGCGGGTGACCTTTTACAAATTAACCGTGGCGCTTATTCGGGCCTACAACAACCTCGCCCCGGAAATGGCGGAAGCCGGATACAATCCGCAGCAGGCAGCAAACATCAAAAGCAGGGTGACCTATTACACCGAGTTGCGCAACACCATCAAACAGAAAAGCGGCGACTACATTGACATGAAAAAGTACGAGCCCGACATGCGCCAGATGCTCGACATGTATTTGACCGCCGATCCGAGTCGCGTGATTTCCAATTTAGGAGAAGCTACCTTGCTGCAATTGATTGTGGAGCACGGCCTGGCTGCTGCCACAGAAAAATTGCCCCCTGACATCAAAAACAGCAAGGAGGCAATGGCCGAGACGATTGAGAACAATATGCGCAAGAAGATCATCCAGGAAATGCCTATCAATCCGGCGTATTATGATAAGATGAGCGTTTTGCTGCTGGAACTCATTCGGCTCCGGAAAGAAGCGGCGATTTCTTACGAGGAATTATTGAAAAGATACGAAGACCTCGCGAAACAGGTGCAGCCAGAGGAGCAAAAAAGCAGTTACCCGCCCCAAATAAACTCCCAGGCAAAACAGGCGCTTTACGACAATCTGATGGAGGATGAGCCGCTTACGCTTGTTCTGGACGATGCCATTAAATACGGCAAGCACGATAGCTGGGAAGGCAACATCATGAAAGAGAAGCACTTAAAGCAGCAGATCATCAAGCCCATATTGGAGCAGCACGATGCAGCGGAGAAATTGGATACTATTTTTGAGATTGTGAAAAAGCAACGGGATTATCAGTAAGCAACGTTTACGAAACCTTGGAGGTTTCGTAAACGTGAAAGCAAAGACACACACCATGCAAACGCTAGAAATAGGGAGTCTGAACATCGAGATTGTCAGAAAAGACATCAAGAACATCCATTTGGCCGTGTATCCACCGAATGGGCGGGTGCGTTTGGCTACGCCGCTGGAAGTGAACGAAGAGACCATTCGCCTTTTTGTCCTTTCCAAACTCACCTGGATCAAAAACCAGCAACGGAAATTCAATAATCAGGAGCGGCAAAGTCCGAGGGAGTACATTGAGCGCGAGAGCCACTACTTTCAAGGCAAACGATACCTCTTAAGGGTCACCGAAGAGAACAAGCCACCCAAGGTGGTCTTAAAAAGCAAGACTTATTTAGACCTACATATACGCCCCAATACCAGCCTGGAACAGCGACAATCCATTCTAAACGAGTGGTACCGCGTGGAGTTGAAAAAGCGAATCCAACCGCTGATCGAGAAATGGTCGCCCGTCATTGGCGTACATGTAAACGACTGGCAGGTCAAGCAGATGCGCACCAAGTGGGGCACCTGCAACATCGAGGAGAAAAGAATCTGGATCAATCTGGAGCTGGCGAAGAAGCCGGTGTCGTGTTTGGAGTTCATCGTAGTGCATGAAATGGTACATTTGCTGGAAAGGCATCACAATGATCGGTTTTTGGGGTTGATGAATGAGTTTTTGCCGAATTGGAAGGGGGTTAAGGAGGAATTGAATCGGTTGCCGGTGAGTCATGGGGAGTGGGGGTATTGACCAAAAAGGATTGTTGTATTTTTTTAATCAAGTTAGGCATTCTCCAAACTCCGACGGAATATGGAGCATGTCCACTCATTCAGCAGTTTACCATGCAAATTCTAAGTGGGCAAGATTTTATTTATTTTTCCGGCAAGAAAAAATCTTTCTTTACGATTCATAGGCAAAATGTATTTTTACGCAAATTTTGTAAATATATATTGACTGTGTATTGGTGAAATTTCCGCCCCGCGTGGTGTTCCAGCCTAACCCAATTCCCCCCTTAGCCCCAAAACCAAGCCCAAGCCGTCGCGCCGACAAGCCCAAAGTGCTCCGTTTATCCTAAAAGTGGAACACCATGCGCAGCGAAAAATTTATATTCGCAGCAAACTTTTTCCTTATCTGTCGCGTTAATGTTCAAAACTTACTCACACATGAAAAATCAATTTTTCTTTCTGCTCCTTTTATGGAGTTGCATGCTGTTCACAGTGCCATCAATTAATTCGGCATCATCTGCTTGCGTGGAAGGCATTGACCGGGGCAATGGCTTTGATTCGGGCGAAAAAGGCAACGGCATAGCCGGTGGTGATAAAGGTAACGGAATCATCTATAGTCAGGATGGTGTTGATAAAGGTAATGGAATTGCCTAAAATACATTTCTGGTTCTGATTTGGTAAAAGTGAGAT
>JANMME010000314.1:0-1900 GCA_031373015.1 Saprospiraceae bacterium | reverse complement strand
ACGGAGGCTTTTGAAGATTACAAAATCGGTACGCCCGCCGGGGGCCCGATGAGCAACGAGCCCGAATTTTTCCAGCCGGCAGTGATTACCAAGAGCTGGTTTCACACCGGCGCTTTCTTCGATGCAAAACGGGTGCTGCATCAATTGGAAAAGGAATATTGGCCGAAGCCCTTGCTTCCATTTATAAAAGACCCTCTTCTTTTAGCCGATCTTACAAACGCCGCCCAAGCCTGGCAACTCCCGGAGCCGGAATTGTCCAAAGACTGGACCACCGACGAGTGGCGCGAAGCCCTGCGCGCCCTCAAAGGGCTGCCCCTGCGCCAAGAGGTGTACAGCGACGAAGGGCCGGACGAGAAAAAACCACACCCATATTCTGTTGCGCAGCACAGCTATGATTTGCGGCGGCTACAACCCCGCAAAAACCAGCGTTACGCCGTCTTTTTCCCACACGAAAAAGAAACCCTGACGGCCCACTACGAACGCGATATTTCTCCCCCTCCCATTGGAGGGGGCCGGGGGGAGGTTGACCCACGCATGGCCCACAGTCTCAACCTCGTGATAGACGAATACGGCAATGTATTGGAATCTGCTGCCATCGTTTATGGTCGGAAAACGCCGGATACCACACTGCCAACCGTAACGGACCAGGAACAACAGACCAAAATCCATATCACCTATACCGAAGGCCGCGTAACAAATAAAATTCCAGACGATCCAAAGAAGAATCCAGGCGACACAAATTATCGCCTGCCCCTGGGCTGCGAAACGCTCACTTGGGAACTCGTGGCTACACCTGAAAAAAAGATATTTACCGCCTCCGAATTGCGAGATGCCTTCGTGGCGGCGAAAGAAACAGGTTATTCCCTACAAGCCTTGGACAAAGAAAAGCGCAAAATCGAGCACACCCGCATCCGGTTTTTGAGCAACGACATGAGCCAGTTGCTACCCTTGCGCAAACTCGAAAGCCGCGCGCTGGCCGGTGAGGCATACACCCTGGCTTTTACGGCGAAAATGGTCACCAGCCTCTTTGGCACTAAAGTCACCGAAGGGCTCCTGCGCACGGAAGGCGGCTACGTCGAAAGTGCAGCCGATGGCAATTATTGGATCGCTTCCGGGCGGGCCTACCCTTACCCGGATTTACAGGCCAATCCGAACCTGACTGTGGTGCAACCAGCCACCGCCGCCGATCTTGCGCACGCCCGGCAGCATTTTTATATGCCGGTGGTGTTTCAGGACAGCTTTGGGTCTTTGACTAAAGTGTTTCCCGATAAATACCACCTTTTTATAGAAAAAGCGGTGGATGCCATCGGAAACGAAACCGCCGTAGAAGGCTTCAATTACCGTACTCTTGCGCCTTATCTGCTGCGCGACCCCAACGACAACCACTCGGGCCTACGCTTCGATGAGCTGGGCCTCGTAGTCAACACCTTTGCGATGGGCAAGGCCGGCGAACAATTGGGCGACTGGTTAGACACCGCCAGCGCGGAGGCTACGCCCAACGACGATCCCACAACAAAACTGTCCTACGAATTCCGCTACTACCTCCAGTGGCTGGCCGAAAAACAAAGCCCGCCCCCGGCCAGGACGAAAGCCATGCCCAACCGGGTAAAGACGGAAATGCGCGAAAAACACCGCTTTAAAACGCCGGACCCGTCGGCGACCGGTTTTTTTAGTTCCCTGGGTGCTGTCGGCAGCACTGGCAGCAACGGCGAGCTGGAATCCGGGATCGTTTGGCAAACCGCCTATTCCTACTCCGACGGCTCGGGTCATGAGGTCCTGAAAAAAGTACAGGCGGAACCCGGCGCCATGCCCGAACGCGACGCCGCCGGCCTGCTGACCGGCCAAACCGACCAAACCGGCACAAAAGCCCGTTGGGTGGGCAATGGACGCACCATCATGA
>JANMME010000292.1:0-13831 GCA_031373015.1 Saprospiraceae bacterium | reverse complement strand
CCATGAAGAATTGGTGCGAGAGCCTAAAAAATTTGTAGACGGGTTTTCCAATATTACCCGAGCGGTTTCACTCTCTTTGATCAAAAGCCAACTTGCGCTGGCAATTGATCTTCATCACCATGAAATCATTGTGATCAATGTGCCGTTCGTCAACCCCGTTTCCTTATCAGATGTGAACCTGATCCCTGGCTTGCTCGAGCTGGGCCGCAGAGCGGTTGAAGTGAAAAAGGAAGAGATTTTGCATGCCATCAAGGGGTATGGCCAATCTACAGGTGTCCAAAGTCTAAATGTGTTGGAATGACCCTTATTTGGAGCAAAATCTCCAAGATTTACAAGGTCCCCCGCAATTCCTGCTCCCGCTCAATAGCCTCAAATAACGCCTTGAAATTCCCCTTGCCAAAGGATTTTGCTCCCCGGCGCTGGATAATTTCAAAGAATACTGTTGGGCGATCTTGAATGGGTTTGGTAAAAATCTGGAGTAAATAGCCATCCTCGTCGCGGTCAATAAGGATATTCAGGGCTTTTAAGTCCTCGATATTTTCCTCTGTTTTTCCCACTCGATCTAGCACGTCTTCGTAATAGACCTCTGGCACGTAGAGGAATTCTACGCCGTTGGCCCGCAATTGGCCTACCGTCTCTAGGATATTGTCGGTAGCCACCGCGATGTGCTGCACCCCGGCTCCCCGGTAAAAGTCGAGGTACTCTTCAATCTGACTTTTTTTCAAGCCTTTGGCGGGCTCATTGATCGGGAATTTGATGTAACCATTTCCATTGCTCACCACTTTCGACATGAGGGCGGTGTATTCCGTAGAAATGTCCTTGTCATCAAAAGTGATCAGGAGTTTGAAGCCCATTACGTCCTGATAAAACTTCACCCACTTGTTCATGCCTCCGAGTTCGACATTGCCCACGCAGTGGTCCACATACTTCAAACCTACTGATTTTGAAGGATATGCGTTCTTACGCGGCTCGTAGCCCGGCATAAAAATGCCCTTGTAGTTTTTCCTTTCTACCAGGGTATGGATGGTGTCACCGTATGTTTTTATGGCTGCAAGCACGACTTCTCCGTTGTCATCGCGCAAGGTTTTGGGTGCAAAGGCAGCCTCCGCCCCGCGAGAAAGTGCAGTGTAAAAAGCCTGTTCTGCATCGTCAACCCACAGCGCCAGCACTTTCACCCCATCCCCGTGTTCGGCCACATGTTGGGCGATTTCGGTGCCTGGCAACAAAGAAGCCGTAAGCACGATCCGAATTTTGTCTTGTTGGAGCACGTAGCTAACGCGGTCACGCACACCGGTTTCCGGGCCAGCGTATGCCACAATTTCAAAGCCCAAGGCGGCTTGGTAATACATCGCACTCTGCTTGGCGTTGCCGACATAAAATTCCAGATG
Source organism: Saprospiraceae bacterium (assembly GCA_031373015.1). GTDB lineage: Bacteria > Bacteroidota > Bacteroidia > Chitinophagales > Saprospiraceae > M3007. The sequence continues at coordinate 12,443 of JANMME010000292.1, read as the reverse complement.
GTCGGTGCCATTGATGGGGAAAGTGTCGGTGTTGGCTGAGGCTGGAGCGGGGGCAACAGGTGCTGCGGTCAGGACTTCCATAGGTGAGAGACGTGAGAGTGGTGAGAGATTTTGGTGCAAAAATAGGCAATGCCGCGAAAGTCGGCCTTCACTTATTTGCCATTTCCAAAAACATCTCGTTTGTTTTCTTGCCCCAGTTGGGGTGAATGCTGGAGGCCGGTATGAATGCCTCATACTTGGCCGCAGCAATTTCCAAGGTTGCCTTGGCCTTTAACTTATCTCCCCCCCATTGCGGCGGTGTAAAGAGCAATGTTGCCCCTTGTTGCATATAAGAACGAGGGTTTTCGGGGTCAAGCGTCTTGGCTTTTTCAAGTTGAAGTCCTGCTAAGGGGCCATACTTTTGTCCATTCACCATAGGATTTATGCGAATGTAGAGGCTAGAGATCATACTTTTTACCACATATATTTCTGAATTATCCGGGTTGAGCGCATCAGCTTTGGCGATGAAATCATCGGCCCGCTTGGCAAATAGTTCATACATTTCTTTGTCTTGGCTCCTATTGAAAGCCATCGTTTGACAAAAGGCAACGTAGTAAGGCGGCAGCCATTCTTTGGTCTCTTTTTGGGCGATGCGCTCAAAGTTATTGGAGGCCGCCAGCCATTGTTCGGCTGTTTTCAAGGTGTCTATGCCAGAAAGGGCCTTTTCCATGGCTTTCACAAACTTTTCGTTGGGCGTTTGCGCTTGCATGGCAAGGGCAAAAAGGAATAGTGCGGTAATTGATAGTGCTTTTTTCATGGTTAAAAATTGTTGATGTGATGAGTTGCGAAGATTTGGGGATGGGCCAGCGCCAGGGGTTTATACACGCCTCTAAGAAGTTAGGAATTCCAAGCCCTGGTCCATCACCAAATCCCCAAATTACCTGATCCCCAAATCTCCATATCTAATTCTGGTTGTCCAACACTTCCTGCCGCCTGTCGGTGCCCCAACTAAAAAACGCCCCAACAAAGAAAAACCGTTTGGCGGCAGGGGTGATGGCTGTGCGCATCCCGCCATCAGGTGAATACCGATAGCCAAATATCTGCTCCTGGTTGAGCACATTCGTCACACCCAACACAAATACGGCAAACGCCTTCCGGACGGTGGTCAGGTAACTGGCATTGACACTCAGGTTATTGTAAGCGGGGGTCCGTTTTGACAAAAATACGACCGTGGTATCCGGATTGTAGTACGGCCGCCCTGTGGCAAAATTATAGGCAAGGCCGACACTGGTTTTTATCTTGGGGAAAAACTTTTTAGCAACCAGAGTAGCCACATGGTTGGCTGCAAATGTCGGCTGTGTCTCAACAGGATACCATTGAAATTTTCTTTTTGTATCAAGCCAGGAGTAAGATACCCAATAATCCACGCCCTTGAAAGTTTTTTTGTCGCGATAAAATAGTTCAAGACCCTGAGCATAACCTTTCCCATCGTTGGCGAGCGTATAGCGGGTCGTGACAAGGTCGTCGTACTTTTTGTAAAAGCCTTCAAGCCGAAGTGTACGATCATTCTTGACATATTGGTAATTAAGGATAAAGTGTTGTGCCTTTTGAAAGCCCGGTATCGCTCCATTAAACTCTCCTGACCAACTTAAGAGGCTGTCGCCTTTCTGGTAAAAATGCCCCCAGGCAAATGACACTTGTGAAGCATCTCCCAATTTGTAAGCCAGCGAAACACGCGGTGAAAGCCTTGCCTCGTTCAATAGGTTCGATTGCTCCCCACGAAACCCGAGCCTGGCCACTAATTTTGTGGTAACATAAATATCTGATTCAGCAAAAATCGCCCCATAGTGGTCACGGAGATTACTCCCGAATCCACGCTCGTTCTTATAATCGTCCGTCGCATATTGATACTCTCCGCCAAAACGCAAGGTAGTAAGTCGGCCAAAAAACCGCGTTGCCACCGCTCGTACCTGTGCCAGGGAATTTTGAATATTGAATGTGTCAGGGTTCAAAAAGCCAGTGCTGTACGAGGTAGCAATATCATTTCGGTCATGAGAATAGGAAGACCCTAAACTCAATTTCCAATGCTCATTGAGAAAACCAATCCAACTGAGGTTGGTGTAAACATTGGCATTTTTCACGTCGAAACCAAAAATGCTGTCGTTTGGAGCCTTGGTGTTGAAGCCTACACGTCCGGTGTTGTAATAACCATAAAATTTCAACAGACCGTTCTGCCCTGTCTTTTGCCGGAAAAAGCCCTCTGTGCCAACAAATTCGGGCTTGTGGGTAAAGTCCGGGGTTTGTTTCACCAGCGAAAAATATGGTCCAAGGTTGGTGTAATTGACGCTCCCACCGATGGCACGACCCTTGTCTTTCCAAAGTTTTTGTCGCCCCAAACCCAACCCTACGCATGACACCGCAAGCGTACCAGCCGAGCGCTCAGGCAAATCCTGGGAATCTAAAATGAGCGCAGAGGACATTCCCTGGCCGTATTGCGCTGAATACCCTCCAGTACTGAATACGGTACCCTTAAAAAGGAAGGGACTAAAACGCCCTCGTGCAGCATAGTCCGGCGTACTCGCGGTAAACGGTGTCCTGACAAGCATTCCATCAATAAAAGTCTGCGCTTCCGTGCCGCTTCCACCGCGCACAAATAGCCCCTCCTGATCGCCTGTAGAGACCTGGGCTCCGGGAAGTGTTTTCAAAGCCCCGTAGGTATCGCCACCAGCAGAGGCCGTAGTCACAATATCGAGCGGTTTGAGCACGGTCACCTTGCGCTCGTCGCTGGCCTCAAAAGACCCTGCTGTGATGACCACGACTTTGAGTTCATTGAAACTTTCGCGCAATACCGGATTAAATTCAAATACGCCGCCTTTCAGATTAACTTGTTGAGATACAGAATCGTAGCCCAAATACTTCACCAATAAAACCTGCGCGCTAGATTCTTCTGTGTCGAACTGGAAGTTGCCCTCCGCATCGGAGGTAGCACCGTCGTAGGTATCTACGAGAAAGATGTTTGCTCCAACAAGCGGTTCCTTGGACTTGTCGAGCACACGTCCCCGGATAGTGGTTTTTTGAGCAAAAAGGGAAATATGAAAGAGGGAGAAAAAAACGAGAATGTATGTTTTGCTCATGTGTTGCTCATGTGTTGCTCAGAATGCGTTTGATGGCACAAACTTCCGCAACCATTTCGGCTCACCAAGATTTATTCGATGAAATGCGGGTGGATTTTTGACAAAATAGCGCTAACGCAGTTCCCTAAAAAGTAGCCCTCATATTCAAATTGAGCCGGACTTCACTCACATCTTGTGTGGTGCGCCGCAACCAAATGACCACATCAACAGAAAAGCGCGGGTTGGAGAAAAACCGTTTGGAGTCAGCCAGAGAAGGGATAAGCGGAAGAATATTTCCTGAATCGGAGGGAGCGGGATCTCGGTAGGCAATTTCCAGGTAGTCGTTCGGGTTGGACTCATCGTAGACCCGTACGGAAATCCTGTCTACCACACTGAGGTCGGCATCGCCATATTTCCCACCTATACTTGCCTCGGCGGTTATAACGCCCGAAATATCTGCTGCTGTTTTGCCATGCTGATCCAGATACTGATCCCAATTGGAAGGGATATTTTTAAGTTGAAAATGGTGCACATCAAAGACCCCTATGCCCGCAGGAATATTAAATTCACGCTGAAACATCATGGCAAACCCGGGCGCAACGCCATCGTCCTTGTGGCAAGAAAGGCCCAGAATGGCAAACGAAACGACGAAAAGGAAGCTGTACCGCATTTTTCTCATGTGCGCATAGGCGCTTTTTGAACCGAAAAGGTTGCCTCCTTGTTTGAGGGAGCCTCGCTACTTTTGCGCCACCAACCGTAAACAGAAAAAAGTCACCCTCCTACGCCCCTGCCCGCCAAGGCTCGGCAGGCGGGAAGGCTTCGGAGGGTAAAACGGTCAAGCATCAAAAATGAAATACCTCATCACAGGTCTCGGCAATATCGGTTACGAATACGAGGGCACAAGGCACAATATCGGCTTCGAAGTGCTTGATTTTCTTTGCAAAAGCCTCGATGGCGAATGGCGCGGCAATCATCATGGAGACCTCGCGGAAGTAAAATTCAAAGGGCGTATCCTGATCCTTCTGAAACCAAATACTTACATGAACCTGAGCGGCAAAGCCATCCGGTATTGGCTGCAAAAGGAAAAAATTCTGGTTGAGAACAGCCTCACCGTACTGGACGATCTGAATCTGGAATTTGGCAAACAACGGCTACGGGCCAAAGGCTCCGATGGGGGCCACAACGGCCTCAAGAGCATTCAGGAGATACTGGGGACCGATGCCTACCCGCGCCTCCGCATCGGAATTGGCAGCACTTTTTCCAAAGGCAAACAAGTCAATTTTGTGTTGGGAAAATGGACTGAAGACGAAAAGGCCGAACTACCCCGCATTCTGGAAAAGGCAGAAGAAGTGATAAAAACGTTTGTAACGCTTGGATTGGAGCGGGCAATGAACGTAACCGGGAAGTGATGACTTTGGACAAATCCTTAACGTTCCTTCCCAACGGGGCTTTTGGGCAAGCTCCTTACCCAGGCTTCGAGAACCGATTCAAATGTTTCTGCATCAAAGGGTTGAGAGAGAAACCCCGTTGTTCCTTCGACTGCGCGAAGCCCGGCTTCCAGGTCAACTTGCTCCTGTTTTTGACAAATAAAAAAACCTTTTTTGGCAAAAAGATCGCCCAGATATTCCTGCTCGGTTTGCCCCGGCGTAGGAATTAGTATGGCTTTTTTCTCACCCAAAGCAGCCAAATCCATCAGGCTGCTATAACCTGCTCGGCACACGACTACTTGGCTAGACTGTAGCAATTGGTTCAATTCTGAGGAGGTCAAATATGATATAACTTCCACGTTTTCAGCAACGATGTGGTGTTCTTTGACTTGAGTTTTCCCTTTTACAAATACAAATTTGTGGGGCAATGCAAGCGCTTGCTCCAACAAGATATGCTCCAAATACGTCCGCTGTGGTTCTGGGCCTGAGAGCACTACAGCGACTGTTGACTGTTGACCGTTGACTATTGACCGTTGATGTACACCTGTGAATCGGGAAAGCAAGCCAATGTATTTTGTGTCAAAACCCTTGAGTGGCGGGTGGGAAAGTTCGCCAGAAAGGTTGGGCTCCTCTGCCTCGTCGGGAATCCAAATAGCATCAAACTTGCGTAAGGCGCGGCGTAATACTTGGTTGGCTGTCCATTCCAGGGCAGCGTTCGGCACACGAAGGTGTATCTGGTGGGTCAAGATAACGCTGTTAGCTTGGGGACTGAAACACCCATAACGGTTGTCGGAAATGATGCCCGCTATGCCGTGCTCGCGCACCAAGCGTTCCGTAGCCCATTGCTCTGCCCGAATAGCGTAGGTAATGCGCGGCATTTGCCGAGCGATGTTCCAAATTATGCTATTGGTTTGATAACGAATGCGGTAAGACGGCAAATGAAAGGCCTGCAAATGTGGGAATTCCGCTTTCAACAAATTAAACGCCGAACCATCAGAGGCCAAAACGACCTTTGCACCCATGCGCTCTAACGCTTTTATCAGAGGTACGCAACGCGTACCGTGACCTAAACCCCAATTGAGTGGGGCGACAAGGACTGTTGGACACTGGACGTTGGACATTGGACTTTAGACATTTTACTCGCCGAAGCCGTGGCGAAGGAGAGTGGACTTTTCAGCAAAGTTCAGAAAAATTGTTCTCGCCCAACGATGCGTTTTGTCCTTTACTTTTGTTTACCATTTCCTCCAATCGAACCAATCGGACTTAATCTTCAAAAATCGAATCATTCGACTATTATGGTGCCACGCCTACTCTCCGCCACTTTTTTGCTCCTGAGCTTCCTGCCGTTTTTGGCGGCGCAGGGTTTTGAAAAAACGACCGGGCTTAGCCTTGTCGAACGTGTGCTTTCCGTGCCGGGCGGCGGGGCCTTGGTTATTGGTTCAGTGCTGAACACCAATGGCTTTGAGCGTGTGGCAGCTGCCCGCTATGATTCCAAGGGCGATTTGCTTTGGCTGTCGCAACAAGAGGACTGGCAGCCTACGCAGCACGTTTCGGCCTTTGCGGCTTCGCCCGACGGCACAGGAGGTTGGTGGATTCAGGGGAATACCGTGTTGCAGCCAAGCGATAACGGTCTTTTGTGCAATTGGCACTTGAACGCCGATGGCACTACCGCAGCGTTTTTTTCTTCAGCGCAGGGCGATGTACGCGACGTGACCGTACTGAACGACACGCTTTGGATGGCTTACAATTACGCCTACTATTTTGATGCGAAAAGGGCAACGCTCAATTTTGGGTACATCCCAAGCGTATTCGGCGTCGTTGCAACAGGTGGCGCCGCTTCTAATGGCTACCATACGGCGGAGCGTTTTTTCCCTGATGGAACGGGCCATCTCGTCATGATGGGCGGGGTCATTTCTTGGAATTACCATCCGATGAGCGGCTATTATATCACGGGGGTATCCCCATATTTCCGACGACTCCATCCCCAAAATAATACTTCCGAGAGCAGGTCTTATACCAATGCGGGCAACCGAATCGTGGATTTTGCCCAGATGCCCTCTGGCGGCGGAATCGCCATTAGCCAAAAAGTTTGGGGAGCGAGCATCACTGTACCCGACTCTTCGTGGGCCTTTCAGATTGCTGCCAACCTTGATCTTATTTGGAGGAAAGGCTTCCGAAACCGCCTTTTTCAGCAAATTACCGCCGCCGCCGACGGCTCTGGGACGGTGGTGTGCGGGGTATTGAAAATGGGCAACGGAACGCGGGCTTTCCTGTCAAAATTCGACCCTGCGGGAAATTTGCTCTGGGAAAGGGATTTTGGCGAAGCCAGCTCCACCGCAATCACTGCTGACCCTGACGGCGGGTTTTGGCTGGCGGTCACGCCCACAACGAGCGATGCCCGCGCCCGGCTCTACAAAACCGACGCGAATGGCTGGACGAAAACCAACGGCCTGCTTGGCATTCTTTTCCAAGACAACGACGGCGACTGCGCTTTTTCTGCCGCCACCGACGAGCCGCTCGCGGGCTTTGGTCTGGCACTTGCAAGCGCAGACGGCGACACGCTCCGCGCTTTTAGCCTCGCCGATGGTTCGTTCGGTTTTCCTGCCGACACCGGGACGCACCAACTTTTTATTTTTCCCGATAACCTGAACTATGTGCGCTGCCAAACGGCCATAACGCACACATTCCTCAGCACTTACGACACGCTCACGCTCGCACTCGGCTTCCGCGACACCTGCCCCGACCTGACGCTGAAACCCGTGACAGACATCGCCTGTGGCCCCGGAAATGCCCGCGCTGCTTTCCGCGTGGCGGGCGGCGGGAGCGACTACGATTTCCTTTGGGGCAACGGCTCGGCGGACAGTCTGCTGACCCATTTGAGCGCGGGGTTTTATTCCGTTACGGTCTCGGAAGGGGGCTGTGAAACGTACGGACAGCTGGAAGTTCGGTTTGATTTTCGGGCAAAGCCGCTGGGAGAACACCACTATGGCTCCGACGATTCCGAACCTGTTTGGGATCAAGTGATACCCTCCCCTGATGGGCAGTTTTTTTATACGGTGGGCCGCATTTTGTACAAGGGCGCAGACGTGGACACCATTTTTGGCGTCCAAGATATTTGGCTGGTAAAAACCGATCGGAAAGGGCAAAAGGTGTGGGCAAAAACTTTTGGCGGCAGCCAAATTGAATCTTCTGCAGGAATAGCCGTGATGCCTGACGGCACGATCGCTGTGGCAGGGAACACTGAATCGCACGATGGTATTTTCCAGGACACCCTGCTTGGACGGCAAGCATTTGTGCTGAAAATATCTCCGGATGGCGTCTTGCTTTCCGTCGTCAAAGCCCCGCCCGTTTATCAAAACCAATCTGCCGAAAAAATCGTGGCAAACCCCAATGGGGCGGTAGTGATAGGGGGCGTGACGAGCATTCCGCTTGCGAACGGGGGTACCAAGTATCACCTTTGGCTCGCCAAGTTGAATGCAGATGGCGCCTGGGCTTGGAGCAGGGAATATTTCGACACTTATTGGGCGAGGTCGAACGCGCTGTTATACGACGCAGTCAATGGCGGCTACCTGTACAACTTTGAAAACTCGACGCAGCCGGTGCATCTTCTCAAAGTGAACGAGCAAGGCGAAATAGTCTGGCAAGATTCCAATGCATTTCTGGCCGACTGCGATGCTTGGGTTCAGCGGCCCGATGGTTCGTTTTTGGCTGGGAATCACAACCGACAAATTGGCTTGGTTACATCGCTAGGAGCTTTGGATAACATCCTGACACTTCCTGCCCAGGTATCAAAGTACGTGGAGTCAATAACGTCAACCAGCGAAGGTGGTTGGGCCATATTGAGCAACAATAGCGACTATCCATCGAACGCTTTTACCGATCTCGTGCTTTTGGATGCACAACTCCAGCCCACTAATGCGATGCCCTTGTCAATGGGCGAAAACAAGTTCTTTTCTTTCGCCCAAGAGATCAGGAAGGATACTTTTTTCGTAGCGGGGCTGGGTGATTATAAAGACACAAAAAGGGAGGAATGGCTTTTGGGGAATGTCTGGAAACTCCCCCTCCAACCCTCGCTGCTCCCGCCATCAGACACTACTGTTTGCCACGGCTCGATCATCCCACTTGGTTTGGACAGCCTCTCGACGATGTACCCGACGCTGACTTGGCAACTCGGGGGCTTGTCCTTGCCCAGCGGTGGTGTTTTGGTGGGCGGGCAAGACACGGTGCTGCGCATCTTCGGCCAAAACGAAGAAGGTTGCTACGCTCTTGCCGAACGCAAAGTTTTTACAGACAAATTGAAAGCCGCCATCGAAGTGCAAGGCTCGGCCTGCGGGCTTCCCAATGGGCGCATATATTTGAACATTTCCAACCCCATCGGACCGCTCCAGTTTGCCTGGGACGACTCGGGCACCAGCGAAATAATACGTCAAAACCTCGCGTTGGGCATCTACCCGCTCAGTGTTTCGGACAGCCTTTGCAACCTGCATTACGCTCCTGAAGTGCAAATGAGCGACGCGCCATTGCCTGTTGACCTGGAACAAAAAGGGTATGTGGGCAGGTGGACGCCAGGCTATTACCAGGCTGGGAAAATCATCGCGCTGACTGATGGGACGCCCGTGTATTGGAATAATGGAATAATCAAGGTAAACTACGGCAGCAACTTGGTTTGGGCAAACCAAGGCAATGGCGCGTTGAGTATCAACAAACTGGTGGCATTCCCGGACAATACTTTTGCCCTCGCGTTTTATGCCTCGTCAGAAACGCCAAACCTGCTCCATTTCGATCATCTCGGACAACAAATCGGGGCGTATAAACTCCCCGTAAAAAGCGTTTCCGATATTGTGGCTCTGCCAGAAGGCGGGTATGTGGCGGCGGGGCATTTGGCGACAGAAAATTACCCCTACGATTCAGACCCCGTTTTGATGAAATTGGATGCAGCGTTTCAGCCCGTATGGACAAAACAGTTTGCCGATCCTGCCCATTCGGAAACAACTGCTCGTGTAGCATTGCTCCCGAACGGGAACATCGCGCTGGCAACTGGCTGGCCCAATACCGGCAATTTGTCCGATTTGAAACTGCGCTTTTTTGACCTTGAGGGCAATCTTCTTTTTGAAAGAAAATATGGCGGCGAAAAAGAGGAGCAGTGGATTGACCTAAAAACCACTCCCGACGGCGACTTGCTCACTGTGGCAAAAACCTATTCGCTGGGCGGCGATTTGGCTGGGCTGAACATCAGCAATTACAGCTATCCAAAAACTTGGCTTTTCAGGATTGATGGCAACAACGGCGAGATAAAATGGTCGCGCCTTGTGCCAGGAAGTTCGCCATTCAGCGATTTACCCGGCTTCTTCCCCGATGGCACGTCTGTATTCCCTTCCCATTTGGAAAGTTATCCCAACGACGAAAACCTGGTATTGGGCGAACACCTCACGGCCTTCGACCCTGCTACGGGCGATTCCCTCTGGACGGTGCAGGCTGGAGATCATTCCCTGGCTTATGGAACACCCTATTGTGTGCCAAATGGTGATATCCTTTGGCCACACGTGTGGTACAACAACTATGATCCCGGCCCGTCCGGCCATTGCTGCCCTTCTGCCGATTTCTACCTGCAACTCAACATTTTTCACAATGGGCAAATCCCCCAGCCTTTCTCGTTAGGCCCTGACACCACGCTTTGCGCGGGCGACACGCTCCATGTTTCGGCTGCGGCGGCCAGCATCCCCGTCACTTGGGAAAACAATACCTACAACCCAGAACGTGACCTCAGCGCGGCGGGCATCTATATCGCAAGGGCAGGAAGCGTTTGCCCCTTTTCTGACACGCTCCGCTTGGATTACTGCCTCTACCTGCCCCTGCCCGACAGCCTCACGGGTTGTGCTCCTGTACTGATTGACGGCGGCATGCCCGGCCTTTTGCACACTTGGAGCGACGGGCAAAACGGCCAGCAAGCCTCGGTGACAACGCCTGGCTGGCTCAGCCTCAGCGTTATCAACCTCGCAGGGCAGAGCATCGTCGACAGCGTTTTTGTCCATGTCTATCCCATCAGCACCTACGAGGTTTTTGAGACTGACCCCATCTGTTTCGAGGGTCAGAACGGTCAAGCCTCTGTCAGCCCTACTGGCGATGGGCAGCCCTACGCCTATCTATGGGACACGGGCGCAACAGACTCGCTGCTCCAAAACCTCGCGGCGGGCGCGTACAGCCTGACTGTGACAGATATTTTCGGCTGCACGTTCAGCGCGGAAGTTGCGCTGATGCAACCGGCATACTGGGGCCTGAACGCTTATTTTTCTCAAAATTCGGATAGCACTTATGCTTTGAGCGCTTACCTTGTCGGAACAATCCACCATCCGCTCAGCTATCTATGGAGCAATGGAGCAACCACTCAAAGCACCACTGCCATGAGTGGGCTTGTCAGCGTAAGCATCACTGACGCGCTGGGTTGTACACGCTCAGATACGCTTGAGCTGCCGCTATTGTCGAGCGTCAGCCCGCTTTTGACTGGGGAGGTTTTGCAGGTGTTCCCCAACCCATTTTCGGAAGTCTTTTTTGTAAAAAACATCGCCCAGAAACCCACTTTCGCGGAATTGCGCGACATGGCCGGGCGCAGCCTTACCCTTGCTTTCGATTGGCTGCCGGGGCAAAACGCGCTGCGCTTTTCGGGCAAGGGCTGGCCCAGAGGGGTGTACGCTTTGCTCCTGCGCTGGGGCGAGCGGTCGGAGCTTTGCAAGCTGGTGAAAGTGGAATAAAAAAACTATATCCTGTTCAAACCAAAATGCAATTGCCCGCACTTCGGTGTTTCGATAATGGACATTGGGCTTTAAAAGCGTTTAACCTGCTGTTAAAAATTAGTTTCATTCAAAACCTTTCGGCTACTTTCGCCCAATAAAAAATTCAATTCCTCTGCTATGAAAAAATTCAATTTCAACTGGTGGCGCGTTGCATTCTTCCTGCTCACCGTAGGTATGATCGTGTTGGAAAGTTGCAGCCTGTTCAAACCAAAATGCAATTGCCCACATTTCTGATTTTTGGACATTGGACATTGGACATTGGACGTTGGACATTGGACATTGGATTGTTGGACCTTAGATCTAATAGAGTGCGAGTCCAACGTCCATCATCCAAAGCCCAAAGTCAAGTGTCATTCCTCTTCCGGCAACAATTCTATCGGCAGCGACTTGGTCGTTCGTGCTCCTAATTCCTTGATTTTCTCTGCTTTACCAATCAGTGTGTCCCCCGGACGCCCAGCGTTGGTGAGCTTGTGCATAGCGTCATCGTAGGCAGAACGGGCATTCTCGAGTCGGGCGCCAATGGTGCGAAGATCATCCACAAACGCAACAAACTTGTCGTAAAGCAAGCCGCTTTGCCGGGCGATTTCAAGGACTGATTTTGTCTGTTTTTCCTGTTTCCAAAGATGGGCTACCGTGCGCAAGGTCGCGAGCAAACTGCTCGTGGTTACGATGACAATATTCCGCTCGAGCGCATCTGTGAAAAGCCTCGGATCGGCCTGAGAAGCTGCCGTGAGCGCCCCTTCTAGCGGCACGAACAACAGCATATAATCGGGTGTGTTGATGGAATAAAGCGTTTGGTAATTGGTGCGGCTCAAGTTGTCCACATGGCTGCGCAGGCTAGTGACATGAGCCTTCAAATGCTGTTCGCGTTCTACGGAGTCGGCGGCGTTGTAATAACGTTCAAAGGCCGTGAGCGAGACTTTTGAATCTACTATAAGTTGCTTGTTTTCAGGAAGTTGAATGACAAAATCTGGGCGTTTCGCCGCGCCATCCTCATCCCGGAAAGTAGCCTGAGAAAGAAAGTGAATGCCCTTTTGAAGGCCAGATTTTTCGAGCAGCGTCTCTAGTTGCATCTCACCCCAATCGCCTTGCATCTTGTTTTGTCCTTTGAGCGCGGAGGTGAGATTGTGCGC